>CAZYDZ010000182.1:0-4884 GCA_964646535.1 uncultured Opitutaceae bacterium | reverse complement strand
GACACAAACCTCGGCGACTTTATCGAGGACAAAAGCGCACAGAATCCCCACGATACCACCGCAATCAGCCTGCGCCGTGAAAAAATTCTACATGTACTGGAGACCTTGCCCGAAAAAGAGCGGATGATTATCTCGCTGCGCTTTGGCCTACACGATGGTCACCCGCGCACACTGGAGGAAGTCGGCCAACTGTTTGGCGTGACGCGCGAACGCATTCGCCAGATTGAATCCAAGGCGCTGCGTCTGTTGCGCCACCCGACCCGCAGCAAACAACTTGAGGAAGAACGCATCAAGGATCTGCAGCGGGCTCCTTCGAATGCCTCCGATTCCACCCCGTCTTCCCCAAAATCGGCTACTGCCGTCAATAAACAATCAGGAAAACTTGCTGGTTACGCAAAAAAACCTTTGTCCCGCTCGCATTGATTGAGTTAGGATGTATCTTTTGGGTTGTTGTATATTATAAACCACGAGGTCCTCATTTTTTATGGTTGCCAAGAAATCTGCTGTCAAAAACAGCAAAAAATCGACAGATAATCCACAGAATCAGATCAATGACAAGGTACGGTCTCTTATTCGACTGTCCCGTGAGCAGGGCTATCTGACCTTTTCCGACATCAATGCCGCTCTTCCTGAAAGCGTGGATAGTCCTGAGGAAATCGAAAATGTGATCAACATTCTCGAAAACCTTGAGATTCAGGTCATTGATCATCAGGAAGTCGAAAGCTACAAACAGAAGCTGGAAGACTCCATGGAGGAAGAAGGCCGTGCGGGAAGCGATATGGTGGATGACCCTGTCCGCATGTATCTCAAACAAATGGGACAAGTCCCCCTGCTCACCCGCGAGCAGGAAGTGGAAATCTCCATGCGTATTGAGAAAGCGGAACAGGAAGCGCAGAACCAGCTTTTCTCTGTCTGGCTGACGGCTGCTGATCACCTCAGCATGGGGCAGAAAATCCTCGCCGGGGAAGAGCGCTTTGACCGCCTTGTGCTGGATAAAAAGATTGAGAGCCGTGAGGCTTACATGAAACAGCTCCCCAAGCTGATCGAAACCACGGAAAAAACCATCACCAAGATGGATAAGCTATGGGAGGAAGTCCTCGCCAGCAAGGGCGCAGCCAATCGGACCAAGGCGGTTGTAAAGTATCGCAAACTGGAAATCACACTGAAGCCGATATTCAAGAAATTCTGTTTCAAGCTGAAACTGTTTGAAGAATATCTGGACAGTCTCTCCCCTCTCATTAATTCCATCCAGGAAGATCTGGAAAATCTGGATCACGCGGCCAAAGGGCGCACCCGCAGACATAAACAGATTGATACGAATAAAATCCACGAGAGCTTTCTTGTCATTGAAAATGAATACAGATTATCCGCCCAGGAACTGATGGATCTGTATCAATCCGTGCGCAAGGCCATGCGCGACGCACACAAAGCCAAGACGGAAATGGTTGAGGCCAATCTGCGACTGGTCATCTCAATCGCAAAAAAGTACACCAACCGCGGACTCTCCTTCCTCGATCTGATTCAGGAAGGCAACATGGGACTCATGAAGGCGGTGGAGAAGTTTGAATATCGGCGCGGTTACAAGTTCTCCACCTATGCCACATGGTGGATTCGCCAGGCCATCACCCGCTCCATCGCAGATCAGGCGCGTACAATCCGTATTCCCGTACACATGATCGAAACCCTGAACAAGGTCATGCAGGTACAAAAACAATTGCTGCAGGAATTGGGTCATGAACCCACACCTGAAGAGGTTGCCGAGGAAATGCAGATGCCAGTGGAGCGCGTCCAGCAAATCATGAAGATGGCCCAGCAGCCCGTTTCCCTGCAAAGCCCCGTAGGCGACAGTGATGATACGAATTTCGGAGATTTCATCGAAGATAAGTCCGCGGAAAATCCTTATGATATGACTGCCTACAGTCTGTTACGTGAAAAGATCAAGGATGTACTGACTTCTCTCACCGAACGCGAACAGCGCGTGCTGGCGCTTCGCTTCGGCATCCACGACGGCTACCAGCGCACACTGGAAGAAGTAGGACGCCTGTTTAATGTGACACGCGAACGCATCCGTCAGATTGAGGCCAAGGCTCTTCGTAAAATGCGCCATCCGACCCGTATCCGCCAATTCCAGGGTTTCCTCGGTGATGGCGATGAGATGGAAGGGAGTAACTCAAAGTCGGACGATATCGCCAACCGCTGATATCACACAAACCAGTGAGGATGCGCATTAACAATATGACATTTTCCAGACACAGGCTCCTCCCATCATCGGGGGAGTATCGTGCGTTATGGATGCTGCCATTATTGACGGTCCTGCTTCTGCTCTCCTCCTGTCGCACGCCACCAAGCCAGGGTACGCCTCTTATACAGTCTCCTCCGTCGATGGACCCCGCCTATGCGCTGCATCAGAGCAAGCAAATCGGAAGAGTGGAACGCGTTATCTCCAACTCACAGCTTATTGTCATCGCAACGAGACCAGAGCTGCAAAGTTCCCGTCTCATTACGGGCTCACGCCTGGAGTGCCGTTCCATTCAGTACGAGGTAACAGGGCTGGTTGAAGTGGGGCCCAACCCGTCCTCTCGTTATATTACTGCAAAAGTAGTCAGTGGCAATCCACAGAGTGGAGACTTGGTGCTGCTGACTCCAACCAAGGCTCTGGGTGTTCCACAAACAACCCCCTGATTTTCTTGGTTGCCTGATATATCGCTTTATCATAGTGTGAAACAATGAGTTTTCTTTCCACCTTGCCATTGGCTTTCATCCAGAATCTGGGCACAACAGAGGTTATCCTGATCCTTCTGGTCATCCTGTTGCTGTTTGGAGCCAAACGGCTGCCCGAACTCGCGCGTGGCGTAGGCAAGTCCTTCAAAGAATTCAAACGCGGTCTGCGCGATGCGGAAGAAGATATTCGCAACGCCATTGATGACGAAGACAAAAAAACGGAATCCCCTAAACAGAATCCGTCCAATACCTCTTCGGAGGAAAAGAAATCAGACTGATGTGAGAAAGTTTTATTAGGTCCTATGAGCCTTATGGGACCTATGTTGTCGGAGAGATTTACTTTGTAAAAAACTCCACTAGTGCCTGCACAATTCCCTGGTGAGAGGCTTCCTTTGCCTCCATATCCACAGGAATGCCTGCGGCGCGCAGGGCTTCTGAGGTAATGGAGCCAATACTCACGGTATAGGGACGCGGGCGATCTTTCTCCACGGGCTGCAAATGCTTTGCCTGTTTAATAAAGGAGTCCACGGTTGATCCACTGGTAAAGGTGATGGCATCCACCCCAAACAGGCGGAAGCGTTCCACTTCGGGTTCGTGTTCCAGCGAATTCAGCTCTGTCCTGTACACGGGTAACACATCCACAATAGCGCGTGCCTCCTCCAGCTTTTGCACTAATACCGGACGGTTAAGATTTCCCGTAACCACCAGAATACGGGCGCTATCCATCGTGTGCTCATCAATCAATTTTTGCGCCAGACTTTCTGCATCAGCGGTATCTGGCACCAAGTCTGCGCACAATCGGTACTCGGCCAATGCCTGCTGGGTTCCCGCACCCACTGCGGCAATATGAATCATCCCCAGAGAACGAATATCGTCAAATTGCTGAAAGAAATGATCAAAGAAATGTCGTACCCCGCTACGGCTGGTGAAAACCAGCCATTCATAACATCCCAGTTCCTCAAACACCTCATTCCGAATCTCTGTCGGGCAGTCGGCATGTATCGAAATCAACGGCAGGGAAATCACCTCTGCGCCCGCCTGTTCCAACGCCTGGACCAGTGGCCGCGCCTGCTCGCGAGGACGGGTCACGGCAATACGGCGTCCTGACAGGGGACCCTGTGGCTGTGGACGCTCCCACAAAATTTCGCCCACAGACGCACCGATGAACACCATTGCGGGTGATTTGATTTCCGCCTCAGTCACCCGTTGATACAATTCACCCAATGGGCTGCGCAACACCTCTTGTTTGGGAGTAGTCGCCCAGCGCACAACAGCAGCAGGCGTCTCCGAGCTCAGCCCATGCCGTTGCAACTCATCACAAATTTCCTGTAAATGCCCCATTCCCATATAGAGGCAAAGCGTACCCTTGTTTTTTGCCAGAAACTCCCAATCGATCATCGACGTTTTCTTTTCAGGATCTTCATGGCCTGTTACCAGAGTGACTGAACTGGCCAACGCCCGATGAGTCAGGGGTAATCCGAGTTCCGCCGCTGCACCCAGTGCCGCAGTAATACCAGGGACAATCTCGCAATCGACCCCATTCTTGAGTAAAAACTGCGCCTCTTCCCCGCCTCTGCCAAAAATCAATGGATCGCCTCCCTTCAAACGCACCACACACTTTCCCTCTCTGGCGCGAGCCAGCAACAGTTGCTCTATCTCTTCCTGCGGTAATGCGTGAAATCCTTTTCGTTTGCCAACATCCACCTTTTCACATCCACGCGGCACAAGATACAACGCGGAAGAATCGACCAGATAATCGTACACGACGACATCTGCACGGCGCAGGATTTCCTGTGCGCGCACAGTCATTAAATCGGCAGCCCCAGGACCAGCCCCTACAAGATATACTTTACCTGTCCTCATATCGCCTTTAACCCTGCCAATAATTCTCTTACCCGATCATTCCTCTCCTGCTCCGTTTTCCAATCCATCGCAACAACCCGATTCCCCCAATCCTCACGGAATAAATATAATTGTCCCTCCGTATAATGAACCCCCAAAGCCACCTGACATCCACCACCCAATTCGGCCAGGACATGACGCTCCAGACTCACCGCCCTCTCTGTCTCCACATCGTTGAGGATCGACCAGATGGCTTCCTCTCCTTTGCGACATTGCAAACCAATGGCTCCCTGGCCTGCAGCGGGTACCATGACGCGCGGC
>CAZYDZ010000181.1:0-4887 GCA_964646535.1 uncultured Opitutaceae bacterium | reverse complement strand
TTCCGATTCCCGGCTCCATTCGACAAGCTCATGGCAGGCCGCCGAAGCGAAGACGGGTTAGTTCTCCCCGTCCACACTGTCCCCCCCCATCCCTTTTCTTTTTTCAAAGGTTGTATCCGCTTCCAAAAAAGATATAGGTTAGCCGATCATCTTTTAATCGAACATGCCTGCTTACAGATCCCGAACGACGACTCATGGACGCAACATGGCTGGTGCGCGCGCGCTTTGGCGCGCCACTGGTATCAAGAATGAAGATTTCGGCAGGCCGATTATTGCCATTGCCAATTCGTTTACGGAGTTTGTGCCCGGGCATGTACACCTGAGAAACCTGGGGCAATTGGTTGCCACAGAAATCGCCCGCGCAGGTGGGATTGGACGGGAGTTCAGCACGATTGCGGTCGATGATGGAATCGCCATGGGACACTCGGGGATGTTGTACAGTCTGCCCAGCCGTGAAATCATTGCGGATGCGGTGGAATACATGGTCAACGCGCATTGCGCGGATGCGCTGGTGTGCATTTCCAATTGCGACAAGATCACGCCGGGCATGCTCATGGCGGCGTTGCGCCTGAATATCCCGACCATTTTTGTGTCTGGTGGGCCGATGGAAGCGGGGGTTGCGATAATCAACGGAGAAACCCGTAAGCTCGATCTGGTGGACAGTATGGTGGCGGCAGCAGACAGCAGTGTCAGCGATGCGGATATTGCCGCAATTGAGGAAAATGCCTGCCCGACCTGCGGTTCCTGTTCGGGCATGTTCACCGCCAACAGCATGAACTGTCTGACCGAAGCGCTTGGACTCAGTTTGCCTGGCAACGGCACCCTGCTGGCCACCCACAAGGATCGCGAGCAACTGTTCCGTCAGGCAGGCAGACGCATCGTAGAGATCACTCATGCGTACTACAGAAACAATGACGAAAGCGTGCTGCCGCGCAATATCGCCACGTTTGAGGCGTTTGAAAATGCAATGAGCCTCGACATCGCGATGGGCGGCTCCACCAACACGGTGCTGCACCTGCTGGCCTGCGCGCAAAGCGCGGAAGTCCATTTCACGATGGATGACATCGACCGTCTTTCACGCAAGGTTCCCTGCCTGTGCAAGGTCGCTCCCAATTCGCAGAAATACCATATCGAGGATGTTCATCGTGCGGGCGGGATCATGCGCCTGCTGGGTGAACTGGCCCGCGGCGGGCTTCTTCACCTGAATCCCCCAACGGTCCACGCGCCCAGCCTGGGTGCGGCCATCAAACAATGGGATCTACACGGTGAGGTCACCGATGAGGTTAAAAAACTTTATGCGGCGGCCCCAGGACGCAAATACACGGTAACGGCCTTTTCCCAGGACGCACGCTGGGAGAGCCTCGACACCGATGCCACGGCGGGCTGTATCCGCGATGTGGCCCACGCCTATTCCCAGGATGGCGGCCTGGCTGTACTCAAGGGAAACATTGCCCCCAATGGCTGTATCGTCAAAACAGCAGGCGTAGATGAGTCCATTCTGAAATTCACGGGGCGGGCACGGGTCTTCGAAAGCCAGGACGCCGCAGTAGAAGCTATCCTCGGTGACAAAATTGTACCGGGTGATGTCGTTGTGATCCGTTACGAGGGCCCCAAGGGTGGCCCTGGCATGCAGGAAATGCTCTACCCAACCAGCTATCTGAAATCCAAAGGTCTGGGCAAAGCCTGCGCGCTCATTACCGACGGGCGTTTCTCTGGTGGCACCAGCGGACTGTCCATCGGCCACGTCAGTCCCGAAGCCGCGTCAGGCGGCGCCATCGGCCTGATTGAGGAAGGCGACACCATTGAGATCGATATCCCACAGCGCACAATCCATCTCCGCATCAACGATGAAGATCTGACCAAACGCCGTACCGAGGAAGACGCCAAGGGAAGTCACGGCTGGAAACCCAACCGTGAACGCGTGGTCAGCACGGCCTTGCAGGCCTATGCCCGCCTGACCACCAGCGCGGACCGCGGCGCCGTGCGCGACCTCAATCAATAATCGCTTAACCGCCTGAGCGCGCAACACACGACGCTCTTGCCACCATCAATACGAACACTCACCGGACACTCTGGTGAATACGTCTGTATTGATTGTTTTTTCTTATACACAAAAAAAGTTTTTAGGGAATAGTGGGCCCGTTCAGGTTCTCGTACTCATATTCATATCCAACTATTATGAGAAAAACAAAATTCTTGGAAGAATCCCCAACAGGGATGTTGCCCTTCGAAGAAGATCAGGCTCCTCTGTCCCGGATGAATCGGTATTCCGGGCGCAATGAGGAGTACGATGACGGCAATCCCAGTTCCCTGCAATTATACTTACGGGAAATTCGCAAGACCCCGCTGTTGAGCATCAACGAGGAAATAAAGCTCGCAGGAAAAATCAAAAAGGGTGACGAGCGTGCGCGCGCCCAAATGATTCAGGCTAATTTGCGTCTGGTTGTCAAAATCGCCTATGATTACAACCATTTTGGACTGCCAATCATGGACTTGATCAGCGAAGGCAATATCGGTCTGGTAAAGGCCGTGGAGCGCTTTGATCCGGCCAAGGGCGGCAAGCTCTCCACTTATGCGGCATGGTGGATCAAACAGTCAATCAAGAGGGCTCTGGCCAATCAGAGCAAAACAATCCGCCTGCCCGTCCACATGGTCGACAAGATCGCAAAAATGCGCCGCAAGATCACCGCCTTGACGGAAGATCTGGGCCGCGAGCCGACCGATGACGAACTGTCCTTGGAAATGGGCATCCCCGTGAATAAGATTGCACACTACAAATCAGTCAGTGTGCGGCCGAGTTCTCTGGATGCTCCAGTGGGCGACGAGGATTCCACGGAATTGGGCGAATTGGTACGCGATGAAAAGGCGATCACTCCCTTTGAAACTCTGAAAACCAAGGCCACCTACAAAGATCTGGCCGATTTGCTCAGCCAATTGGACCCACGCGAGGAAGAAATTGTACGTCTGCGTTTCGGTCTGGACGGTGAGGCTCCCATGACTCTGGAGGAAATTGGTGAAATGTTCAGCATCACTCGCGAACGTGTGCGCCAGTTACAAAATATCGCATTGAATAAACTGCGCAGGACCATGGCTTCCCAGGAACGCCAGAGAAGCAAGGAAGAGGTTCATCAGGAAAATATCGAGCGGAAACGGCGGGAAGTATTGAACGAGTACTTCTTTTCACTCACCGCAAATTCCGCTGATACATAAGTAAAAAAGCCTGTTCGGATGCTTTTCAGTCTTGAGAGGTGCCCATGCTTGTTCTTATGAAAACAAGTGTGGATGATATTATTAAAAAACTGGAGTTGCCCAGAGACAGGTGGCACGGGACTGCCATTGGTAACATTTCACTGCAAAATCGGGTGAATCTGGGTGGTGCAGTAACAATAATACGAGGTAACGAATACTATCATCAACACGATGAGATCCAGGACGACCAGGAACAACAGGAGGCATCCTCAGTATCACGCTATATTACCTTTCAGTACACCCTGAAAGGACATGGCTTGTTCAAAAAATACAAGCGCTACCAGAAAGTGAAACCTGGCTACGCGTTCTGTTGCTTCAAACCTTCGAGTTACTCCTACAAAAACGATCCTGGATGTCCCGAATACAGGTTCTTATGGTTTTCGACCAACCACCCCTATATTGTCAGCCGACTGGAAAAGCATCCCAATTTATATAACGATATCATCAAACTCCCCCTCAATTCTCCAGCCGTCCATACGATACTGCAGCTAATCAGCAAATGCTCATCACGATCGGAAGAGGATGATCTGGTGATTGAACAGTTGTTATTTGATTGGATGTTTCGCATGGAAAACTGGGCCATCGAAAACCGTTATCCACAAAAAAACCGTACTTATCTGCTCGAATATGTACGCAACTATACTCTGGAACACATCTCAGATCCGTTCCGTATCAGCGTCATGGCCAAGGCCTATGGTCGCAGCAGGTCCAATTTCACACACCATTTCACGGCCATGACAGGCTTTACCCCAGCCGCCTATGTCAACGAAATCCGATTGGAAGAGAGCGCCCGTTTATTGAAGGACACCACCATGACGGTGAAGGAAATCGCCAGTAACACTGGATTCAGCAACAGCAATCATTTCTGCAAGACGTTCAGGAAGCATTTCCACACATCAGCCACAACCTACCGCAAAAACCATTCGGTCCTGTTCAGGCAGGCCAAACGCAAGTTGCCAGGTTAACGGGAACGCGGTTTTGTAACCAGTCCTGTCAGGTATTGTCCGTAAGTACTTTTACCCAGGCCCGCGGCCAGCTCTTTCAGTTGCTCCGCAGTAATCCACTTCTGTCTCCAGGCAATCTCCTCCGGGCAGCCAATTTTCAGCCCCTGTCGTTCCTCTATGGTTTGAATAAAATTGGACGCCTGTAACAAAGACTCGTGGGTTCCCGTATCCAACCATGCGTAACCGCGCCCCATAATCTCCACCTGCAACTCACCCCGCCTGAGGTATTCATCGTTGACTGCCGTGATTTCAAGCTCCCCGCGCGCCGAGGGTTTCAACGCGGCCGCAATGTCCAGGACTTTGGGATCATAAAAATACAATCCTGTGACGGCATAGTTTGAACGTGGCTCAGATGGTTTTTCCTCAATGCTCAAAGCCTTCCCCTCTGCATCAAACTCCACCACGCCATAGCGCTCAGGATCCTTCACGTAGTAGGCAAACACCGTAGCCCCGTTCTCCTGCCGAGCGGATTTCTGCAATAGCGCGGCAAGCCCCTGACCAAAGAAAATATTATCGCCGAGCACCAGGCATGACGGCTCATTGCCGACAAACTCCCGGCCAATGATAAAGGCTTGCGCCAACCCCTCGGGCCTCGGCTGTTCCGCATATTCCAGACGAATCCCCCACGATGCCC
>CAZYDZ010000180.1:0-4981 GCA_964646535.1 uncultured Opitutaceae bacterium | reverse complement strand
ATACAATGGGAAAACAGCGGCTGGCAGAAAATGGACTATTCAGCCCCCTTGAGCCAGAGGCGTGGGGCGTGTTACTTTCTTTACTGAATTTGAAAATTTTCAGAACACTATTTGCCAGAGCTAAGTGTGTCGTCTCGTTTGATTGGATTATTTTTAACCATATCATTCCGCCATTCAGACAATATCGGAATTAAATTCGAAAAACGAACCTCTTGTGGTGTCAGTAACTCGGTCAGCACACCCGATATTGGGTATTCCATGTCAGTTGAACAACCCACTTCCCCAAATAGTCGATCAGCGGCATTTTTTCTTTTCTGTTCGTCATCGAAAATCCATTCCTCTCTATGTTTCCAGAAATTGGCCAGCGCATTAAGAATTTCTATTTTTGCAACACCAGATTCTGTTTTAGGCCCAAATTCATAAGACGTGTATTTTCTTAGTTTTAGTACAGTCGCTGTTTCTGTGACATACGTCTGCAAGGCAACAAGCCCAAAACCTATTAAATTTTCCATCTCGTCAAAAATGCCCCAACTATCGGGATCATCTAATTCAGCTGTAGCACAGGAAAGGTTGGACAGCTTTTCGTCTAAAGAATCGTAGAGCTCAGATAGGACATTTAGACTTTGGTCGAAAATTTCGTTTTCGCTAAAGATAAGCATTTTGTTTTGTCCTTATAGTTCTTGGTCGTTTTTACGGTCTATTAACATATTGAATCCAAAAGATATTGTATCCAAGAAGTCTGCTATATTTTCCATACACTCACGGTAATTTATTATATCTATGTTTCTGATTCCTATCAAATGCTTCTTGCGTTGTTTATTCTTGGAAGTCTCCCAATACCGAAATGCATCAGATGACGCATCGATTTGATCTATTTCGGAAATAAAATGATCTATCAGGTTAATTTCATTGGGAGTCTCTTGGATAATTTTAATAATGACCTTTTTACTGGAATTCCAGAGACAAACAAGTGAATGCCCATCATCATAATCGGTGCCTTCGTCTAACAACATTCTCCCTGACCTGATAATTTCCTTCAGCCTCAATTCTAAATGATGCCTGTAGCAGAAAAGAATTGGATAGATTAATGTATCCTGAAATTTGGAGGTAGAATATATATAATCAGAAAGAATATCGCCTGCGCGCCGGTAACCTTCAATATAGCCATAAGACATGTCATCCTGAAAGTTAATACAGGCACTGGTAGCCCAGTTTCCATCGTTTTTGAATAGTGACGGATAGCGCATAATACTTTCCTTAAGGCGTATTGATATATGATGGCCTGAACGCAGTTCGGATCAGTTCGCTTGTGGTACTATTTACCCTTCCCCCTTCTTCTTCGTCCGCACCACCACTTCCACGTCCCATTCGTTGCGGAGTGCGTGGTCAATAATGTGGCGAACCAGCTGGGAAACCGTGATTCCAGAGCGTTTTGCCCAGGATTTCAGGTTGTCCGCCATGTCCTCGGGCATGTTTACAGCGACGTTTCGGGTGCCGGGTCCGACAGGATTTGTAGCCATATCTTGAAATTTCTTGAAAAAGGAGGTTGACGCAATAGCCAAAAACTTGAATTTACTTACTAAGAATGGCCCGAAATGTCACTTTGAACCTCGATCTTCCCGAGTCGCACTACGCTGTCGTCAGGGAACATGCGACAAAACATCAGATCCACGAAGGCGCTGTTCTCAAAGCTTTGTGCGCCAAGGCGCTTGAAAATCAGGAATCCCTGCCGGTTGTCGCATCGCCCAAGCAGACTCCCCGTATTTCACGATCCAATCGTCAACAAAACTGAACTCATCAAACCTATGGAAACAACAAGCAGCTCAATCAATCAGGAATCCAACGTGAAACACTCCAACAAGGCCGGATACATCTGTATCGGTATCGCAGCGGTCGCGCTGATGTTCCTCGGCCCATTCGGGTGGTTCCTTGCCGTGCCTCTGTCACTGGTCGCTTTCATTCTGGCGATTGTTGCCATGAGCAAGGGCAACACGAAAGGAGGCCTGATCTTATTGGCGGCGTCCATTGGCGTACCACTACTGGTGCAGTTGATCTGGATCGCTCTGATCGGCGGGGCAATCCTGGCCTCCTGATCTCTCCGATTCGGCGAGCGATAATAACCCTCCTACTGATCCAGCCATGAAGAAAATTCCTCTCTTTGCGTTTCTGTTGACGATTCCGGTTTTTTGGACCGGGTGCGGTAAATCGATGAAACCGTTTACCGAAGCCGAAATGGTCGGCCATCTGGAAAGCCTGGCTTCGGCTGATTTGGTACTCGAGTCGTACCCGTTTCGTCTAACGGGAGCCAAATTGAGCGAACGGGGTCAGGAAGTCCTTACCGAAGTGAACGAAAAAATGACGGCCAAGGACTATGATGGATACGAAGAGAACTACTACGAGGCCGATCTGGATTTGGCCCTGACGGAAAACCTCTACCGGCCTGCCGACAGGAATACCGTCTTCCCGGATGCCGATGCGTACGACCATGCACAGCAACTGGTACGGCAACATCGCCTCCGCAATGTCCAGCCTCCCGCGATCCCCAGGATCATGACGGTTCATGCGGCGGAGGGAACGAGTGTGAAAGCGGGTTATGTGGCCAGGGTGCGGCTTGGCATCGACCGGGAGAAGAACAAAGTGGTGAGAACGACCCAATCCCGTGGAGAACTGAAAGGTGGCGGGAGTGTGGTCTCGGGTGGGCAACGGCTACAGCCCACGGATGTCGAAGTGGGCAGTCCGCAATGGAAGCAACTGCTTGCCGCCCGCGCGGCGTATGTCGAAGCTGTGAACACCGAAGTGGCCAAAATCGCCGCCGAAGCCACTGCGGCACAGGAACGAGCGGCCCGTATGGAAAAAGCCGTCGCGGTCGCTATGCAAGGGTTTTCCGGGAACTATCGCGCTACTCTGGTCACTCCCAGAAGAAACGATACGGTGAACGTGGTTTTCTCCTTTGGCTCCAACGAGCGCGGGCAGACGATCCTCAAGTTTCAATCCGCCGGAGGTTCCCAAACCTTGGAACGCTCCTTCCGTATGCTTGGAATCACCAATAGCAATACCCAAAGGGAATTTACCGGCGACGGAGAAGCCAAGGTGACGATTCAAGTCCGGGCTACTGCCATAGATAGTTATGGACGGAGGGAAGCTGCCGGGATGCCCGACTTCTTTGGCCGTAGCACCGGCGCGTTCACCCTGCAAATCGTCAGTAAGAGCGACACTCCCGGCAAACTGGAATTCGTCGGCGACGTGACTGGCGTCGCCGAACGAATTCAGTGATCACCCTCCGTCCACTTCTTTTCTGTTATGAATAAACTCGCCCTCTTCCTTTCCGTAGGCGTCCTCACCGGATGCCTCACGTCATTCGGGGATACTGTTATTTCCACCGATACCACACAGAATGGGGGTACGCTCCCGGTTGATCCTCCTGTGTTGCTTGTCACCGATCCGGACAATGATCCGACCCTCACGCTCACCAACAGCGCCAGCGCGAGTTGGGTAGGCGCAACCATCATCGGTAATCTGGACGGCGAATCCGGTCATCTGGAAATTCTCAACGGCAGTACCCTGACCAACAGCGGTTCGGGTTCGATCGGGACTTATGGAGAGGTGAGTGTGTCTGCGGGGCAGAGTTATCTCGGACTCAACGCAGGTTCCAGCGGAACCGCTTTGGTCAGCGGCGCGGGCTCGCAGTGGAATAACAGTGGCGTGCTCTCTGTCGGCCACTCTGGTACGGGCGTCCTGACTATCATGGATGGCGGCAGTGTCTCCAGCGGGGCAAGTTCTCTCGGAAGTCTTGCCGGTTCCAGTGGAACGGCCCTGGTCACAGGTGCGGGTTCCACATGGACGGCCACGAGTCTTTCTGTTGGCAACATCGGCACCGGCATGCTGACCGTTGCTGATGGGGGACAAGTTTCTGTGCAAACTCTTTCCGCCTCATTGGACGATTTGTATGGGGATGGGGTGATTTTGGCCAAGGGAGCGGTATTAGATGGAACACTTGTGTTTGACAGTGCCAATGGGTTACAGCGCACCTTGTCGTTTGGCACAGGCGGTCAATTGCATCTCGATTTGGATGGCACCGGAGGGCTTGGAGTCGGCACAGGGTCGCTCACGATTTCGGAAGGAGTGACCGTAAGCTCCTCTTCAGGTACCGTGGGGAGGGCCAACGGTACGGCTACCGCAGTGGTCACCGGAGAAGGTTCCACCTGGGCGATCAGTGGCGGTTTATCAGTGGGTGGCAGCGGAAGCACGGGCGAACTGACTATCGAAGATGGCGGCAGTGTCTCCAGTTCCTCCGGCGGCATCGGTTCTCAAGGTCAAGGGAGTGTCACCGTCACAGGTGCGGGTTCCACATGGACGACCGGGGGGTTAAATGTTGGAGCCGGAGGAGGCACGGGCGAACTGACTATCGAAGATGGCGGGATAGTAGTGGCTAATAGTTTAAATATAGGAAATGGATTCGGCTATCCTTGGGCACCGGATCCAACGGGAAGCGGGAAGATTACCGTTACGGGAACTGGCTCTACTTTGATAAGTACTGGTTCTTTGTTTTATCTTAACAGTACTGGTGAGTTGGTTATTGCTGATGGTGGTAGTGCGAATATTACCAGTGATGGAGCAGGCAATTTTGGTATCTCTGGTAATGGAGCAATCAGCGTTATTGGGCCGGGATCTTCTTTAACCGTGTCCGGAACCGCTAATTTATTTATTGGTTTTGGTCGTGGAGAGGGGAAATTGACCATTGCCGATGGCGGTAGTGTTTTTACCAGTCCGGGTCATACAACGATAGGTTTCGGTTTAGATTCCAGTGGCGACCAAGCCGGAACTGTTATCGTTACAGGAGAGGGATCCCAATGGATCAATACTGTGGGCCTAACCATTGGATCTTCATACGGTTCTGGCGATCTGATCATCACGGATGGCGGATCGGTGATAAATTACGGAGCTTTAACTATTAATTCGGGTGGCACAGTCACTCTCGATG
>CAZYDZ010000179.1:0-4997 GCA_964646535.1 uncultured Opitutaceae bacterium | reverse complement strand
AAAGGGTCCAATATGGCAGAAATTTTTCCAGTAGCAGTAAAAAAGTTAGGAAAAAATTGGACAGGGTGGACAGGGTGGCGCTCTACGCCCTATAGCTCCTATTGTCCAAGTCCACCTTGTCCACTTCCTTTTCCTTCCTTTCGAATATCTGTCGGCGTCTTGCCGGTCTGTTTCTTTAGCCAGGTGGAGAGCCAGACGTGGCTGCAACCGAGGCGGTGGGCGATTTCCTTGATCTCGTGATCTGTAGTTTGTAATAGCTGGATTGCTTCTTTCAGTTTGAGCTGCATTCGGTAGGCTTTTGGAGCCAAGCCGTAATGCTGACTGAATAAGTGGGTGAGGTGGCGTGTGCTCAATCCGGTGCCGCGGGCGATTTCACGGACGGATATCGGTTTGTCCAGTGGTAGTTCTTCCAACTGACGGGCGACCAGTGAGACGGATTTCTCCGTTTGCGGGATGGGTGTCCAGGTGATGTTGTGTTGTGCACAGGCTTCTTGCCAGTGAATCAGCCAGCGGTCGAAGTGGTAGCGCAGTTGCAGAAACAGGCTCATACTGGTGGGTGTGGTACGCATTGCATAGATCTCGGCATTTCTTGCATGAAATCCGTTTTGTGCGAACTGGTGTAGTTGCACAGTGGCGTTTTCCAGTTCCGGCAGAGGACCCGTTTTCCAGAGCGTTTCCTGCGGCGGGTAGAGCAGCGGATCTTCGCCAATCCAGCGAATGGTGAAAGCAATCTGATAGTAATGCGTGTCGACTGGATAAACGGTGGAAATCCGGCCGGGATGCTGAAATATCCATTCATCAGCCTGTGCGTTCAACACCTGCTTGCCCATGCGTTTGACCGATTTGCCTTTTTGGACCCAGGTGGCGATATAGTGGGGGCAGAATTCAGGTGGGAACCGAAAGTTTTTCTCACGTTCTATATGGGTAATCCAATCCAGATGGATTTGAGAAAAGGTCCATTGGCTATAGTGCAGATCTTTCTGAAAGAGGCTGGGGTGGAGGCTCATAATTTAATGAATTGAGATAAAGGCTTAATGGATCAGGAGATCAAGGGGATTTTTTCTGGTCATCATTTTGTTTGTCTCGTTTGAATGATTTCCATAACGCCCGATCTGTTTAGGTATACCCGGGCTTTCATATTCCTTCATACAACCCTCTATATTATTGCCTATGAAACCATACCTCATCCCTATTGCTCTGTTCACACTCCCGCTTGCGATATATGCCCAGACCTATAATTGGACTGGCGCGGCTATTGGAGGGTCTGAATTCGCCAATCCAGCTAATTGGAACACCATGATTGCCAATCCATTAGCCAACAACCAGTTGAATTTTGGCGCATCACTGGGGCATTACAATCCGCTTATTGATGATACGGTGTACCGGGTGCATCGGTTGACCTTTACGGCAGATGCGGTACAGTCTTATACGATCAGCGCCGATCCTCCATTCGGATTGCAACTGACCCATACCGGATGGATTACCAACGACAGCAACCTGACTCACACATTGGCGGCCGACATCTTTTTCAATGCGCAAAACCCAGATAACAACCAGCATAATTCCTGGGGCTATTTTTACGTCAACCAGGGCGAAATCGTCTGGAGCGGCAAGGCCGAGCGCGATGCCACCACCAACCTGAATGTGATCAAGGTGGGTGAGGGTAGGCTGGTGCTCAGCGGAGATCATGCCTCTTCCACGGATGGGATGTCGCTGCTGACCATTGCCCGCGGCGAGGTCGTTCTGGACCTGGATGCCGGTGCCACATTTGACAGCAGTATGAAGGTACACATGTATCCGAGTTACTTTGGTACTTACATTCCCGTCACTCAGGCCGGAGCTGGAGGTACGCTGACGATTCGCGGCAAATCATCAGGGGAATCTGTATTGCAACTGGGAGAATTCAGTCATTCGGCGACAAATAATCCGAGCATTCGCGCGGCACAGCGCCTGGTGATTGATGCGAACGACAATAGCGCGGGTACACAAGTTTCCTTTTCCGGTTACTCGGCAGCGACCGCAGGTACATTGAATATCGACCTCTCCTCTTCAGGGAACAACAGGCTGTACATTCCCGCGTTTAGTGGGGTGAGCAACAATATCAATCCTATCGTCACCGTGACTTCCCGGGAAGGAGAGTCGGTAAAAACCGGATTTGCCACACAGGAGGGGAACGAAGTGGTACGTTTTACCGGGTTCAGTGAATTCCCCGAGTTTGTCCGAAGATCCGGAGATGCAACGGAGGATGGAGAATTGTTGACTGCGAATGCCAACTACTCGGTGGCTGGAGTGCGTACGTTGAATGGCAGTGAGGGAGCCTATACGGTCCACAGTTTGACGATTCAGGGAAGTGGAGAAATCAAGGCATCCAGTGATCCGCAAAAACGCTATCTGGCAACCGGGAATATTCTGGTGGAAGAAGGGTTTACTGGAGATTTTCATATTCATGTTCGTCTCAATGCCGGGGATGCCGCCCCCTATTACATCCATCAGTATAACAAGCAGGTTACTCTCTATCTGAATCAGGGGATTGCCCCGGAGGGGGAGTTTTCTTCAGGGCATGATCAATCTTCTTTGTGGAAAACCGGAGAAGGTACGGTGGTGATTTCAGGAGATTCCAATTCTTTGCGCGGGGCAATTCATGTACAGGAAGGACGGTTGGAGTTGCACGGTTCGTTTAATTCCGTGAATTCGCTTTATCAGAATGACAACTCCGTCGTATATGCGGGAGCTATTCTGGCGGGGAGCGCACGTTTTGGCGAAAACGGATCGGTCTATACGAACCCAAGTGGCCAGGAGGGAGGACGGCAGGCACAGATCCGGGTGTTTGCCGGAGGAATATTGGACGCCAGTAATCTGAACGGACAGGATGCTTTTTATATTGCAGGTAAACTGGAACTGGAAGCGGGAGCCATCTTCCGCATGATGCTGGGCGCAAATCGTGGTGACGCGTTGCATGTGGCGAGTTCTCCGAACGTCAATATTACGAGTAACAATAAAATAGTGAGACTGACCAACAGCAATCTCGAACTCGAACTTGCCTACGCTCCTGCTCTCAATGAAATCATCACCCTATTGACCTGGGATGCGGCGGGTGGGGTGACCCGCACCGGCCAGTTTGCGGCCATTAACGGCGGCAGCTTCCACGATGGCAACAAGTTCTATCTGGGTAATCCGCTGGACCCGTATGAGTTTGCGATCTTCTATGACAACACCGCCGGTTCCGTGTACCTTCAGGTGATGGCGATCCCGGAACCGTCCACAGTGGTGTTATTGGTAGGGGTAGCGGCGTTGACAGGTGCGTGGTGGCGCCGGAGAAGATAGTGGACAGGGTGTTATTTCTACCTCACCAGGCCAGGCGTGAGTTCGGCCATCAGGCTTTTCAGAGAGCTGACGATCTGTTGTGGATCTTCAGGAGACTTGGCGACCTGATTCACCAAGGCGCTGCCGACGACGACGCCATCGGCGATGGCTGCGGTAGCGCGCACGTGGTTTTGCTGTGAAATCCCGAAACCGACCACGACAGGGAGCGACGTTTCCTGGCGAATGGCGTCGAGGGCTTCGCTGACACCGCTGGCCAGTTCCTGACGGACGCCAGTCACTCCTTCGCGCGAGACGTAGTAGATGAAGCCCGTTGCGGCTGCGGTGATTTTTTGCAGTCGCTCTTTGGAGGTGGTGGGAGCTACAATAAATACGTTGGCCAGATCGAGATTCTTGCTAATCCGGCGGATATCTTCGGCCTCCTCGGGCGGCAGATCGAGAATCAGTAGTCCGTCTAACCCTGCCTCGGCGGAGCGTTGCAGGAAGTATTTCTGGTCGCGGGCAAACACCTGATTGTAGTAGCAGTAGTAGATGATCGGCGTATTGGGAAACTCCTTGCGCAATTGTGCAGTCATTTCCCATGTCTTGTCAGTGGTCATGCCTGATTCCAGGGCGCGTTGCGCAGCCAGTTGATTGGTCAGCCCGTCGGCCAATGGATCTGAGAAGGGCATGCCGAGTTCGAGTATGTCGACGCCGTTGCGTAGCAGGGTACGGGCAACCTCCAGTGAAGTGGTCGGGTTCGGGTCGCCGATGCAGATATAGGCGACAAAAGCGGCGCGGCCTGATTCGCGGCAACGATCAAAGGTATTCTGGATGCGTGCGAGAGACATGAAGAAAACAGAGATTTAGATTTCGGATTTCAAATCGCGGTTAAGCAATAATTGCAATGCCTTGGAGGCGGGGAGATTTTGATAGAGTACCTGATGCAGGGCATCGAGAATAGGAGCATCCACATTGGCATGTTGAGCCAATTCAAGACCGATTTTGCAGGAACGATAACCTTCCGCGACCCCGGATAATTGACTCAGGGCTTCCCGTACGGGAATGCCTTGGCCGATTTTTTCTCCCAATGTGCGGTTGCGGCTGCCCTTGCCGTGGAATGTGGCCGACAAGTCGCCCACGCCGCTCAGTCCATAAAAAGTTTCACGCTTGCCGCCACTGGCCACGCCGATGCGCACCATTTCTGCCAGAGCGCGTGTGAGTAGTGCGGATTTGGTGTTATCGCCCAGACCGAGTCCATCGCAGATTCCAGCGACGATTGCGTATGGGTTTTTCAAGGCCCCTGCCATCTCCACTCCGATTAGATCGTGACTGCGATAAATACGCAGGTGATCCCCGTTGAGCGCGGTTTGTAAGGCAGTGAGTTCTGTTTCTGCCGCCTGTGATGCGAGCGTGATGGCCGTGGGATGGCGTTGTACCAACTCGTGTGCGAAGCTGGGACCTGAGAGTGTGGCAATGGAAAGTCCAGGCAGTTCCTGTTGCAGAACTTCGCTGGGGCGCAGTCGGGTTTCTTCTTCGAGCCCTTTACATACGGCGACTACCCATTGCCAACTGTATGCGTCAGCGCGTCCTGGTTGCAGGCTGCGCGCCAGCCCGCGCAGCGCGGAAGAGGGGCAGGCGAGAATCGCGACTTCGGTTTCCAGTAGGACGGGAGCCGGTTCATAACCGATTTGCAG
>CAZYDZ010000178.1:2776-4999 GCA_964646535.1 uncultured Opitutaceae bacterium | reverse complement strand
TAAAGCCCCTCCTACAGGCAAAATCAGCGATAACCCTCTTAAACTAGCGCCATTCCCGCCTGACCCCTTTTTGCTTCCCCTACCCGCCACTCCTTCGCAGTTTTACGCGAGAATCAAATCTCCTGCTCCACTCGGTAGCGAAACGGGCTCAGGCTGACCAAAGGCTGGGCTGAAAGGCCCGCCAATACGGTTCCCTGCGGCAAGGCGAATCCGCGCAGGAAATCGGCTGCAGGCAGCATTTTGCCCCCTGGCTTTTGTAGGCGTGAGACTGTCAGAACTCCACTGCCACAAACGACCCTCAGTGCATGAGCAGAGACCAGCACAGTCCCAGGCGCCTGATTTATTTCATCTTCTGTTGGCTGTCCAACCGCAAGTCCCTCAACCTTGATCCGTTCACCCCGATAGCCAAATGAAATGCCAGGCCAAGCGATAAATGCGCGTTCCCGTCTTACCCAAAACTGCGGCTCTTTTTGAAAATCGATCCAACCATCCTGTTTATGCAGTATCCGACAATAGGATACACGGGTTTCATCCTGCGCCGCCTCCGTTGTTTTCCGTGCAAAGATGGACGATGCATATTGCTGCCACAGCGGAACGCACAATGGCGCAAGTTTATCACGCACCGATGGTCCAACATCATCGCCCGTAATCGGTATTGTTTTACACCCGAGCACAGGCCCCGCATCGAGCTTGCGTACCATCCGCATCAGGGCCATTCCCGTTTCCACACAACCCTCGGCAATCGCGGTTTCTATCGGTGAAGAACCGCGTAACGACGGCAAAATGGACGCATGAAAATTCCAGGCTCCACAGGGCGCCAGATCCAACACGGGCTGTCGCAGGACATGACCGTAGGCGAGCACCACCAATACATCGGGCTGCCATTCGCGCAACAAACCCGCGGTTTCATCCGACCATCGCTCAGGCTGCAAGCAAGGGATATTGTGCGCATCGGCAAACTCGTGCAAGACGGCAGGCTGTACTTTTTTTCCACGGCCGTGCGCACGATCAGGCTGAGTCACAATTCCCACCAACCTGCCGTCAGAGGGATGGCTCCCCTGCAACCAGTAGCGCAACAAAGGCAGCGCCAGCGGATCGGAACCAAGAAATACAATACGACGGAAGTCAGTCATGAATTCCGCAGCTCCATGTAAGTCTCCCGTTATCTGACAGGTCGGGAAACATGCGGTAATGTCCGAATCCATTCTTCCACACGCGATTTCAAACGCTGATAGGCGGCTTCCGAATGTTGTGGAGACTCAGCCTCCTCAATTATGGTCCAGTATTCAGTATGCGAACAACTTTCCCCTGGTTTGAGCACGGACCAGGGAGCCAGCGTTTCCAGTTCGATAAACTCAGGACAGAGATACGATTCGAAACAGCACCCACGATCAGGATAACTGGCTCCTGGAACAACAGGCACATACTTGACAAATGCCACACCACGATTCCAGTACAGTGACCAGCCAGGGTAATCCGTTATACCAATTTTCTGCGATACATCCGCGCCACGGGTATCCAGCACCATGTAACCCAAACGCGGCTGAAAACAAGGTTTGGACAGATCCGTATAAGTCCAGGGAACAAGGCTCCAAGCAGGAAGCAACGCCTCCCCGTGCGGAACCAGCGCGGGAAAAGGAAAGATTCCCACACCACCTGCAACCAACTGGGTAATGGTCCACACCGCGGTTTCAATGTCCCACGCACTCGCATTCTCCATAGTGTGCTTCAGTGCAAACGTATGAGCTGGCAGCGCCTGGACTTCCCAGAACTTGCGGATTTGTGAAGGGTACTCCTTATCTGCCGCAAGCGACACAAACTGGTCTTTTTCAGACTTGATAATGTGCAGCGGTGTATTGTCCGGCGAAGCAGAACGTGCCGTATCCTCAGGGGCGGCCCATTGACGATGCCCGCCGCGAAACTGGTAGTCCGCTGCAGTGAGTCCCTGCTCGGATGCAAGATACAACAGGTTATCAGAGTTTTTCCAACGGGCATCCAATACCCGCGGACCAAACGCAGTGGGAATCTGTATTTGAAAATCACCGGACTGCAATTGAATCACGTTGTGTGTAGCGCTCATAATTAAAAATAAATGATACGGTTGTTTAGTCGGATGAAAGCACTTTTACCTCAATTCGTCCATCTCTCATACGCACTTTCAAAAGATCTCCTGCCTGAGCCGCTGCAGCAAACGGTCTGCGTCGAATAAGTGCATTCGCGTGC
>CAZYDZ010000178.1:2182-2766 GCA_964646535.1 uncultured Opitutaceae bacterium | reverse complement strand
ACGGGTCAGCGCTTCCATACGTTCTCCCAGACGCTCCATCCAGCGTTGTCCCAAACGTTCCCATTGCTGTCGCTTCAAGGCCAATTGCTCACTTTTCTGCAATATGACACGCAATGGAGACACTCGTTGCTGACGTTGGGCCAGAGATACCATGCGTTCACGTTCACGCTGAATGCGCAAAGCCATGCGTTCGTGCATGTGCCCTTCCACCCGTTGAAGACGCTCGCGCCACAACAACAGCTGTCGCGCAGGAGAAACCTGCAACAGACGGCGTTGCATGGTGTCTACCTGCTGCCGCCTGCGCTCCAGATTCAAACGCAATTCCCGCCGCAACTGACGAGTCAGTTGATCGAGCTTCTGACGGTATTCAATGATACCTGAGGCCACACATTCGGCAGCGGCAGATGGTGTTTCCGCGCGAAAATCGGCAGCGAAATCAGCCAGGGTAAAATCCGTTTCATGCCCGATCGCACTGATCGTCGGCAAGCGTGATGCTGCAATTTCCCGTACAAGACTCTCCTCATTAAAATTCCATAAATCCTCAAGGGAACCGCCACCGCGCGCCAGCACCAGTAAATCAAGCC
>CAZYDZ010000178.1:0-2172 GCA_964646535.1 uncultured Opitutaceae bacterium | reverse complement strand
CGCTTCACGGACTGCCTGGATTAGTTCGAGCAACGCCTCCCTGCCCTGCACCCGCGAAGGAAATACCAGCACGGTTCCGTTCCAACGAAGACGCTGCAGAATGGAAACAAAATCCCGTATGACCGCTCCCGTTGGCGATGTTACAATACCGATGCGCTGCGGCAACAAGGGCAGTTCCTGCTTTCCGGAAGCATCAAATAATCCCTCCGCCGCCAACTTCTGTTTCAAACGCTCAAACTGTTCGCGCAGGGATCCTTTACCGAGTTCCCTCACCCTGCGAGCAATAATCTGATAGCTCCCCCTCGGCAAATAAACACTGACGCTTCCTTCAAGCAACACCTGCATCCCATCCCGTAATTCCAACGGGTTGCGCATGGCATCCCCGCGAAACAACACCGCAGAAACCTGGCTCTCCGCATCCTTCAGGGAAAAATAAATATGCCCACTGGATTGACGTTTAAGATTGGATATTTCACCAAACACACGAATTTGCAGGAAACGTTCCTCCAGCAAATCCTTTACCTGTCTTGTAAATTCGGATACGGAAATCCCCTGTGCATCCCCGCCATCGGAAAAATGTTCACTGGACTGGAAGTTTAAATCCATTCTGAACGGGGAATCTTTTTCAAAGCCACATAGCGACCACGCAACAGATCGTCCAGTTGTTGGGTAATCTCTTCGGGCATGCTTTCCACAGCGCGCAAAAAGCGTTGCTGTTTTTCTTCCAATGTCTCCTCTGTTTTTACCCCCACAGACCTCACTTCGACAGAAACAAAGTTTTCATCCTCCGGGATATAGTCGGAATCGTCGGAATCATATCCCTTCTCCTGTGCCCGTTTTTCATCCGGTTGGACTGGATTTGTCACCTCTATTGACACAACAGACTGAATCGCCTCTGCATCGACCTCATCTTCAACCGCATCGCCGTTTTCACTCAGATCCTGTTCCAGGATACTGACCACGGACGCTTCCGCTACCACCTGATTCTCAGGTACCCAGCTCAGGTCTTTTTTTTTTCTGTGCTGATTCCCTGCAATTCCTGCAACAACGCCTCAATCGGACGACTACGGCTCTCCTCAATCGCTTTCAAAATCAGTATTTCGAAATTGGCGCGCTCGGACAAACCCGTCTTCACCCGATCTTCGCCGCCATGCAGCACATCCAACAAACGCGACAGGCCTTCCACGGCAATACCATCATCTCCACCACCCTGTATTTTGGCCAGCAAGCGCTCGCGAAACACCATCTGTAAATCGAGCAGCAAACGGTACAAATCCTTGCCTTCTCCCACCCAACGATCAATGCGTTGTAACAGATCCACGTACTTGCGGGCAATCATTTCGCCTGCCATCAGTTCGACATCCGACCGCCCCACCAGACCATACACCTGCAACACGTCCTCGCGCCGTATATTCCTGCCGCAGAAGGAAACGAGTTGATCGAGAATGGACTGGGCATCGCGCATCCCTCCCATCGCCAACTGCGCGATCGATTGCAGCGCTTCCATATCCGTTTCGACACCCTCCGCCTCACAGATTGTAGCGAGTTTTTCGGCAATCACTTGGTTGGAAATCGGCCGAAACTCAAAGCGCTGGCATCGTGACACAATCGTCGGCAACACCTTTTGCGCCTCGGTCGTCGCAAAAATGAACTTCACATGCGATGGCGGCTCTTCGAGCGTCTTCAACAGAGCGTTGAACGCGGCAGAGCTCAACATGTGCACCTCGTCAATGATATAGATTTTGAAGCGGCACTGGGTCGGCGCATAGCGCACATTGTCCCGCAAATCACGGATCTGATCGACTGAGTTATTGGAAGCTCCGTCAATTTCAATCACGTCCAGTGAATTGCCGTCGCGTATCGACTGGCATATCGGACAGTCAGTCGGAATTTCGACCGATGGACCTCCCGTACAATTCAGGGCACAGGCCAACAAACGTGCGGTACTGGTCTTGCCCGTACCACGTGGTCCTACAAACAGAAACGCATGGGCAATACGCCCCTGCTGAATGGCATTCCCCAGTGTGCGCACAATGTGATCCTGCCCAACCAGTTCTGAAAACTGGCGTGGTCTCCATCGACGCGCAATGACCTGATAGGAAGTGGAATCCATTCAAAAAAATCAAAAAAGTGGCCAGGCACCCTGCGGAACACGAGGATCATAGCTACCGT
>CAZYDZ010000177.1:0-5001 GCA_964646535.1 uncultured Opitutaceae bacterium | reverse complement strand
GCGGCGCCGTCATTCAGTTTCGGAACACTTTACCGATTCTCATTATACCACAATGCGGCCTTTGCGGAGTTTCCTGGCTGTCCGCTCATTTTAGCACCTGACAAGACCTTATCCGATGACTTCCGATCTCCCGCGCGCCTCTGACAAAGCCTGTTGTTCCAGTGGATGCCACTGGTCTTCAGTACTTGCTGTATTCATTGCAATTGCTGCTCTTTTTTTTGCTCTCAAAGATCATTACCGGGCTCCTCAAGAGCCATTATCGGATGAACAGGAGTCTGTACAATGGCAGAACGTTCCCGTGGTTGTGATCGAAAAAGGCACGACTGAAGAAGAATCAGAGGGGCTATCCCTTACCGGGTACGCATCCGTGACCACAGATGATCTGCTGCGCTGGAATGACCTGCGGGGCTTTCGCATACGATTGGCAACCAGTGGCCGTCAGGCAGCGCTGGGCAGTCGGTTTGCCTTTTACCAAAGAGGGGAATTGCTCTCTGCCACGAAGTGGCATTGGGATTTCTCAGAGATGGGACAGCAGAAGACACAGGAACTCTCCCTGTTATTTCATATTGATGAGGAGGCTGGTGTGGTCAATATATGGCGTCGGCTGTACGGTGCCGCAGGCAAGCTGCAATTGACTTTACCCGTGGGCTTCAAGGCACAGCTTTTCCCCGAGTCACCGCGAATGCTCAATCAACATCAGATTCCCCTGGCGGTTACCCTGGCCCCCGATGAAACCTGGGCGATCAACAGCGATTTCGACCCCGAGAGCAGTTACCTTATTCTGGTAATGGAGTTGATGGAATACGACCAGCCTCCTGCCGAAGAGAATGAGTAATTTATTCGTCGCGTGTGCGCGGGTGCTGGATCGTGTGGATTAAATATCCAGACTGTACCAATCGCCCCGTATTGATACCTGCTCCCAGATCGAGAATGATCTCATCCTGCAACATGCTTTTTACGGAATAAAGCAGTATCCTGAAGGAGAGGAGATCCATCGGAAGAAAATCTTCGATTTCTCCTTCCAGGTCGTTCCAGATACCCTCGTACAGTTTATTGCTGTTCAATCCGGAGGCTATGTTCAGGCTGCTCGATGTGGGAATATCCACTTCTTTGAGCAGCGAACGAATGTCATCACGTTGGAAGAATTCGCTTTGTGTGCCCTCTGCACGACTGATCTGGTGAACCAAATGATCCGTGATGGATTCGGCGTTGGATACAATCAAATACTCCTTGTTGTACAACAGGGAGATTTTTTCACTCTCTCCCTCAAAATTCCACACCGTGAAATCCTGCCTCTGCTGTGGAGATATTTGACCTCCACTCGTCATCACAATATGCTGGATCAATGCGTGGGCGGGCATCGTATCCTTCATGGTCAGGATAAAGGCTTGTGGCACGAAGGGCTGGTCATCCGAGTCTTCTTCCGGCGCTACGGGATTAAAGGAAAACAGGTACAGTGTGCTGCCAAATGAATGAAAATAGTCTTGTACGCCAAACCCTGTGATTTGCCGTATAAGGGGTTCCTGCATCGCAATGAATGTGGTCCATGCACTGCCTGTCTGCAAGGTGAGTTGTTCCTGTAGATAATCATACGCCTTGCTTATATTTACGGAGGTACTTCCAAAGCTTTGAGCGTTGACCGGCACCCATGAGGGGAGTCGTATACCACCGTCGGCAGGCTCCAGATACAGTTTCAGCAGGTTATTTTGGCCTGGTGCGGCAAAATCACCTTCTATCCCCGCATATAATTCACCGCCCTTTGAAGTAAAGTCCGCGGCGGCATAGAAGGTTTTGACCAGGGGCAACCCGCTGATTCCCACCCAATCCATAGTCAGCATTTTTTGCACGAATGGCGGAACTCCCGACTCATCGCCGTTTTCGTTTGAGGCATTAACGAATTGTTGATGCGCTGCTTTGAGTATGTTCGCGAAATAGGCGACATCCACCGCCGCTTCCCACAAGGGTGCCTGGGATCCGATACTGTTGACGGCAGGATTGCCTGCAAACTTTCTCAGGAACTCTTTTTCAGGAGACTGACTGCCGTACAGGGTTCTGCCCAGATAGGCAAAAGACTCGGCGCCATATACAAGATCTTCAATCCAGTCGGTTGTATTGTATGAGTCCTGATGAATATTAATTTGCAGCAGGATGTGCGCAGGAGTGGACACGGCCAGCACCTGTATCGGCCGATAGGATACGACCTCTTGGACAGAAGACTCTTCATCAATCCATTCCCAGTCTGAAGCAACCTGATAACTCTTCACGTAGATCGCGGGATGCCCCATAAACTCCAGCTCTTCGACGCTAACGGACAGGTCCGTTTCTTCTGCGTCCGGATTAACTTCCTCGTCGGATTCGGTAACGAGTCTTTTCAGCTCCACCTCCAGATAGGAACGTAACTGGGGAAAAAGTTCTTTGGTTCCTTTATCAGGAGTAAGCCAAACCAGTAGCTGGATATCCGCGGCAGTCTCTTCGTTGTCCATGTTTGCCAGCGGTTGGCCATGCAGCGCGATACCCATTTCTCCTCTCAAATTCTGCAGGAAGCTCTCTACGGAAAACCCGTATTCCTCTTGTATCTCCTGCAGGGCGTTGGACGCGCCGGCGGATTCAACAGGATCGGAATTTTGCAACTCTTCACTGAACTTTTCAGGAAAAGAATCCCAAAAGGTAAACAGGGCAGGGAAGCGGTGGCGGTTCTGTTGTACCTGCTCTTCTGTCAAATGGGCACGAAAAGCGATTTGTGTAGAGCCGTCCAGGGAATTCCAAATCTGACTGGCATTGGCAAACAGGGAGAGTGCGGGAATGATTGCCCCGAACAAGAGGATGCGGAGAAAAGAAATTATCATGGAGCCAATATACAGATTTCCTTGCGTAAACCAATACGGATATGCCCTGTACCCATAATTAAAACAGGTGAGGGGTAAAATAGGACGGAAACACACTTGTCGGTGTTGACCTGTCAAGGCAATCTATATGAGAATTTGTGATATATGAGATCTAGACGCAAGTACAGGGCCTGGTATTTATGGGGATCATTTGTGCTGATTCTCGCAGGAGCCTTGTACCTTGGATTAAGAAATCAGCCTAAATATGTGCCGAGTTCCGACTTTTCCCCTCATGATATCTCAAAACCTGCCGATTTCGAGGCTCAATTAAACCAAAATATGGACTTGCTGAAGAATCGGACTCCTACGGCAGAAGAGCTTAATCGGGTCTATCAATTTATTCAGGCATCCCGTCGCAATCCTTCTGCATATTCCCGTTCCCGCGAATTGCGCCTGATGTTGGACTTGCTGGAAGAATTGCATGCGGCACATGCGGTGGCAGACCAACTGGAGTTGTTACGTATTGCTGAAGAAGCGGGAAACAAGGCGTTGGAAGAGGCAAATTATGAAGAAGCAGTCCTTCAGTTGACAAAAGCCGTGGAAATACAGACGGAACTGAACAACCTCTATCGCGTGTCTCCTCCACGCAATCATGCCCGCCTGGGGCGTATGGAGTCTCAGATTCTTCATGCGCGTGTCCAGCCGTTGCTGAATAAGAGTAAGGATTTCGAAGAAAAAGGAGATGCTGCACTGGAAGCCAAGGAGTGGCAGCAGGCCGTCCCCCTTTATCGTGAAGCCTATCGATTACAGCAGCAAATCAATCAATTATTCCGCGGGTCCCGTTACAGTAGCCATTATCGGGCGCGGCAATTACAGGATCGGGTAAATCTGGTTGAGGCAGGATTGTTGTATGAGGATGCGCAAAAGTGGATCCATTCAGCAGAGGAAAGCGCGGCGGAAGGGAAAATAGTTGACGCCTCCAATATGTATCGGGAGGCCGAACGGGAACTGCTCAAACTGATCGAGAAATATCCCGCCAATCCCTTTGTCAATCGTTCGGGGTTGAGAGAAATTTTGCGTAACCGTGAAAATCTGGAAGCATTTCCTCAGGTGCGCAAGATACTGTCGGATATGGAAGAAATACGCGAGCAGTTAAGGCAGGGAAATGTCTCATCCGTTCAAGATCGGCTCCCTGATATTTATGCGGAGCTGGAAGGCTTCTTTTCCCGTTATCCCGACAGTAACTTGATCTCTGCCGACCTGCGCTACCAAATTCAGTACCTGTTTAATGCACGATCACGGCTGGCCGAACTCAGCAAGATGGTCGCTGACTATGTACGGGTGAAAGGGGAAAACGGAGAGGGAATTCATTGGTCTGAGGAACCTGTATCGCAGGATATTTACCAGCGTATTATGAGAAGTAGTGGTGGAAACGTGCAGAATCAGTCCCTGCCCGTATCACAGGTCACCTATAATGAAGCCAGCGAATTTTGCAGAAGATTGTCGGCGGTATCAGGGCATCGGGTGAGGCTTCCGTCTACTGGAGAGTATCAGGAATTACTGGAGAATCAGACCAATCCATCATCGGGTTTCTCGCAACTGCCAGACGGATGGGCGGAGTGGTCATGGGATGAAGATGGCCCCAAAGTAGTTGCCATAAGCCCGTTGTCGGCCAGTGTACGGCCTGTGGGAACACGTTCTGCTCAAATAGGTTTTCGCTTTCTGCTACAAAATGATACGGAGAAATAACCAAACAGGATTGCAGTTTCGTTTACCGCATCATAGCAGGGGAAGGAGCTCTGTAACGATTCTCCTCCTTTTACTACTGATAGGAGTGTTGGTTGCCGTATTGCCACGCGCATGGGAAAAGATGCTGGATTATGCTGCGCTTGCGGAGATGAAACAGGTGGCTATTTATTCGGGACGGGCGTTGCAGTCCTACTGGGCTAAAGATACTCCTGGCAACAGAGAAGACCTTACTTTTTCGGCAATGCGGGACTTGATCGACAATGGACCCCTTGAACTGAATCCCAAGGTTGGTTTTGCCAATGAATCCTTCTCGCCTGAAGGCTACCTGCAACTCAGACATGAACGTTTTGGGGAACGTTCCTTTTTCTTTGATTATGAAGGAAGACAGGTGCGGTCGGATCAGTAGGTGCAGCCGCGCGCATCCACT
>CAZYDZ010000176.1:0-5004 GCA_964646535.1 uncultured Opitutaceae bacterium | reverse complement strand
CATTGTTCATATCCTGCTGCAGCTTCTGCAAACGATTCTCCCTGGTTGGCTGAGGGCGCAGGGGCTGGTTTACGGTTGCGGTTCTTTGCTGTGAGGGTGCTTGGGGAGTGGCAATGAGTTCCAATTCCTGTAGGGTTTTCTGAATATTAAAAAAGTTGTTCGAAAGATTCACCTTGGATGCGATCAGTTTCTGACCTATCTCGGCAGCCTTTTCCTTATTCCCATACAGGAGATTCAATTGTACAAGGTGTATTTGGATTGCTGACAACAGGGTCTTGTTCGAGGTTTGTATTTTTTCCAGATGTTCGATGGCAGATTGCGTTTCGCCAATTTGTCTGAGAAGAACAGCCAGATTGTAACGTGTTTCCTCATTCTGGGTTTCCTCGATTATTTGCTGCAGATAAGTGATTGCCTGCTGCGTATTTCCCCTCTCAATCTCTATGTGACTGAGCGCTGTCCGAATCGAATGTCTGGTGGAATCGTTTTTCTTTAGCAGCAATTCCATCTGCTGGATTAGAACCTGCAACTGTTTATCGTTGAGTTGTTTCGCCATGCTTTGGGCGGTATTGACTTTGAACAGTGGTAAATACACTGTCTCGACCCATCCGGTGAAATAGTTTGGCAGATAGGATGAGTTCGAGAGCGTACCGTCTGAGGAGGTAATAAGATTTTTTACGATATTCAGCAGAGGAGCGCTCATTTCTGCATCTGGAAACAGACTGAGGTATGTAAAGAGTAAATGTGTTCCATCACGGTTGTTTGGCAGATTTGCCAGAAAAGAATCGATCAGCGATTGGTCCTTGGTGATGTGAGCAAATTTCAGTTGCAGCCTGAGCAGAGAAGAATATGTACCCGAGTTGAGACTCCTTGCAGGGTTGTCCATTTCCTTCTTCAGGGCATCGATCGCTTCTTCCGTTTGTCCGTTGAGATATTGTTGAGCGATGAGGGTGGGCAGAACCCGGATTCTCGTGGTACCATCCTTATCGGCAAGGATTTTAATGATATGGAGCATGGTTTCCGGTAATTGTTCATTCAGTGATACCTCCAGAATGCTTTGTGGAATAAATGTATTGAAGAGAATAGGATATACGGATGCACTAATGGATTCCTTCTCCAGAATTTCCGCCAAGAGGGCCAATACTCCATTCTGATCTCCAATAGTGAAATGCGTGAATAACCTGGCTTGACGGGGTAGAGAAATCTTTTCCTCCCATGAGTAAATTTCTTCTAAGAACTCCTGCTCCCGTTTTTCTGCAGCAGCCATTCTGGAGAGAAATATCAGACCAGACAATTGGGCATCCTCAAGAGAGATATTGGGTTGATTGAGAATGAGCGTAGGTTGTCGGGTGGACAGGCCAGTAGAGAAACCGTGGCGAAACTGCTGATCCACGTACTGGATTTGATTGTAGCGGGAATAGATGGACTGTAAATTATTTGTATATTGGGGCAATGAAGACAGATTGGTGTGTTGAAGTTTCTCCCAAAGCGTATTTTCGGCGTTGTATTCACATATCTCCCACAACTGTTTGCGGGCGGCGTCAAAATCCCTGGCATAGATGAGTATTTCGGCTATGGCAAAGGAGCGCGCCCACGGTTTATCGCTTTCTATTGTCTTGGATGCCAGGATCAATGGTAGTATCTGATCCACGGCATTCCACGATCTTGCATGGAAGACGATGGAGAACAAAGATGTCGGGTATTGCAAAAGATCCGTCTGAGTGGACTGGAGTAATTTTATGCCTTCTTCGAACTCTTGATTGCTGAAGAGCGCTTCCGCCAGGGAGAGTATGTTTTGTTCTGAGGGATCATTGCGGTAGAGGATACGTGCCAGGCGCAGCATGAGAGGAGCGTTTTGCTCCTGATTTGCAAGCCATACCATTTTCTGTAGGAGCTGTGGATGTTCCTGATTTAGCAGTATCCCCTTGTTCCATTCTTCCTGAGCTTGCAGGAACTGATTGGTATGAGCGTAAAGCTCACCGCGAAAGAGATGGTATTCAGGAGTGTTGCGAAGGGATGAGTCGCGAGTGAGGAATTGCTCCGTGTAGGCAGTATAACCAGGAGTACGTATAATAGCCTGTGCTATATAGGGAACCAGGTGCAGACGCGTCTCTGTTGTGGAGGCGGAGGAAAATGCTTCTTCGTAGACGGCAAGAGCCTCATTGTAACGGCCTGCGTCCATTAATCTCTGGGCCAATTGAGCTTTTAACGGAGTGGGATCATTGGACAGGCGTATGGCGCGGTAGAGCGCTTCGATCCCCGGGTTGAAATTTCCCTGGGAGAACTCCATTTCGGAGAGCAGGACATAGGTTTGTGAATCATCGGGATGCAAGGCAGAGAGTTCCTGAAAGACTTTGCGCGCCTGATGGAATTCACCCTTCGACCGATAAATATGGATAATCACACTGAGCAGTTCTTTGGCCTTGTCAGGACGCAATGCGATGGTTCTGCGCAATGCCTGGATCTGTTCCCGGGTGAGTCCATTGGAACCGTAGTATTCGGTCTCAATACGTGCGATCAGGTATGATTTGGGGTAGATCTGCACGGCCTGTTGCAGCCATTCTTTAGTCTGTGGATTTTTCTGTCCTATTGCGATGCGCAACAGCAGACGGAATTCCGTTTCCTCCAGGTTATTGATTTTAGCGACAAGCGAGGTGAGGACTGACCCTTCGCGGTCATGGTTACGCAGCAGTTGTGCATGCCGCTGTTCCATTTGTTCGGTGATCGATTCACTGGGAGAATGTTGTTGCAGCATATCGTAGAGAGCGATTGCGCGATCCCATTCTTTCAGCGTATTGAAAATCTGCCACTGCTGTTCCAGTAAATAGAAGTGCGCGGGCTCCAGGGCGAGTCCTGCCTCAACGGATTTGAGCGCTTGTTCTGTTTGTTTGCGCTGTGCTTCAATCTTGGAAAGCCTCAGGTAATGATCCGCCTTGGTCAGGCCCTTACCATCGTTGCGCAATACTTTCCACGCTTCATCGTCCTTGTACAAGTTGAACAAGTATTGTCCCGTGCGTTCGCGCAGGTCGTAGTCTTCCGATACCAGTTCAATGGCACGCAAATAGTGGTCTGTTGCCTGTTGTTCCAATTGATAGCGCCGATAGAGTTCTGCCAATTGCACCAGAGCGGTGGCATCGGGGTTATCCTGCGGTATAAGCTGTGACCACACCTCGATTGCCTTGGTGAAATCCTGCATGGACTGGGACTTTGCTTGAGACCAATGCAATTCCCCGAGTAGCTCTCGATAGTCCCAGCGTCTGGGATGCTGTTGTACCAGTGATTCGAGAACAGGTTGCGCCAAATCCCATTTGCGTTCATCCACCAGCAAACGCGCATACTGATGTTGTAAATCGTGGTTGGCAGGGTGTTGCTCAATCAGTTTCTGCATCAACTGCAGGGATTGTTCAGGTTTACGGATTTCCGTATAGAGATGTACCAACTGCTGGGCGATTGACAGATCCTGTGGGTGCTTATTCCGCTGATCCTCATAGAAGGCAATCAGACCGTCCAGATCGTTGCGGCGGCGGAAGCTCTGCTGGATACGGGAAGAGATTTCCCTGTGCAACCAGTTTCCCGCATGTGTGCGTCCCAGAATAGAACCATAGCGCTGAACCGCTTCCTCTATCTTTTTCTCGCGCTCCAGCACTTCCGCCAAACGGAATTCAGCCAGCAAGGAACGTAACGGGTCACCCTTGCTCGCTTCCAGCATGCGGGTAAATGTGTTGCGCGCTTCGTCGAGTTGGTCGATGTCCAGAAAAACCTGGCCGACTTCCTCCAGGATCATTGGGTCGTCAGGAAACAATTCAATCAGTTTTTTCCATGTTTCAATGGCGCCCTGGTCGTTCTGATCACGGGACTGCATGCGGGCAAGCATTTCGTATACTTCGCGTCTGGCCAGTGGTGGGATTGGGTGTGTGACTGCGACCTGCAGGGCATCAATTGACTCACGGATTTTACCTTCTGCCGCGCGTGTCTGTCCCAGATAAAAGTAGGAACGATAATCTTTAGGTTGTATTAGGGATGCCTGGACAAACTGTTCCGATGCGGCAGGAATATCGCCCGTGCGACGATAGAGTAGGCCGAGCAGCAACGAATAGGAATAGGCTTTGTCCTGTTGTTCACCAATGGCCTGTCGCCAGCGTTTTTCGAGCACGGAAATCGTGCGCTGTGTGGTGAAATAGGAAAAGACCTCGTCAAAAGCGCGTCCTGGAGCGGGCGACTGAACCAGCATCTCCTCAAAACGCTGAGTGGCGCGCGGTAGCTCGTCCGCATGGAGAAAAGGAACGGTAAGCAAAAGGTAGAGAACCAGAAAAGGGTAAACAATGATTTTCATAACAGAAGTCATGCGGGTTTGATTGAAGGCAGGCGCTTGGCGGCGATGTCTGCAAGGAAAAGAAGCAGCGCCAGTGCGGCCAGCCACGGCCAGAGTTCGTGTTGACGCATCGACTGACGATCGTCCTGTTTCAAGATAGCTCCCGGATCCGCGGCATCTATAGATCCGCCCGTGGCTTGAGCCAGAAAACCGAGGAGGGTGTGGTTGGGAGGATCCAGCAGATATTCGTCGGGATAGCCCACACTGAGAGCCGTGGAGTGCTGTAGCACAGGTTTCGATTGGCTGTCCGCGACGGTAATATTCAGGTAGTAATTCCCTCGTTGAGGGGTGGGAATGTCTGCCTGGTAACGACCTGGGCCTTGTTGCCGCAATGGAATTTCAGAATGGTTATCGTATGGGTCTATCAGGGTGACTGTGCCATTTGCCTCAATTAAAAACTCACCTTCCTTGTTAAGAACATCCAGAATCAGCGAATGACGGTTGTTTTGTTCTGACAGGGTAATGGAATAAGGCTGGTGGTCTGAAGAACGCATCAAATGACGAAATGTCTGTGCCCAGAAACGGCTGTAGGCTTCCCATCGCAGCCACTCGGAGGCCCAGCGTGCGCGCGCGTCGGAACTGAATGCGCCGACATGCCCCACTGCTGGCCTCCTGGAGGGTCGGACTGGGGCATG
>CAZYDZ010000175.1:0-5011 GCA_964646535.1 uncultured Opitutaceae bacterium | reverse complement strand
TCGTGGTCTTGCCGGCCCCGTTGGGGCCGATGAGTCCGATCAGCTCTCCAGAGCGTATGTTCAGGTTGAGATCGGAAACCGCCAACAAGCCGCCAAAGCGGACGGACACATGGTGCAGTTCCAGCAGCGGAGCCTTTTGTTCGGCGGCCTGTTCGACTTCCTGTTGTGCCAGATTCAGGCTGGTGACTGCTTGTTCCTGGTTGTTTGCTGTTCCTCCTGCGGCGGTGGAAGAGGCAGGCGCCACGCGGTACCACTGCAATTTTTTGAGCAATCGGCGGATTTCGGCGGGAGTGCCGAGTAATCCGCCTGGACGCAGGATCATGATGATAATCAGCAGCAGTGCGTAGATCACCATGCGCCATTCCTGTACATCGCGCAGAAACTCGTTGAGCCAAGTCAGGAATCCGGCTGCCACGATGCCGCCGATGATATTGCCCATTCCACCGAAGATCACAATCACCACAATCTCTACGGATTTCTGGAAGTTGAATGCTTCCGGTGCGATGAAGCCAATAGAGTGTGCGTACAGGGCTCCACCGATTCCGACAAAGAACGCGCTGAGCGTGAATGCCAACACTTTGTATTTGGTGGTATTCACCCCCATCGCTTCCGCTGCGACTTCATCGTCGCGTGTACAGAGGAAACCGCTGCCGTAGATGCTGCGGATCATGGCCGCGACGACATAGATGGTGATACAAGCAAAGCCGAATGCCCAGAACAGATCCGTCAGGCGCGGAATACCAGGGAGGCCGCGCGGGCCACCAACGGCTTCCATGTTGTTGAAAATCACACGGATGATTTCTCCAAACCCGAGGGTGACGATAGCCAGATAGTCTCCGCGCAATCGCAGAGAGGGGATGCCGACCAGCAAGCCGGCCAACGCGGCCACCAATCCACCGACCAGGATAGCGAGCACGAAAAGTGGCTGCTCCAGCCAGGGAGACTGGCTCTGTTGCAGAAGCCCTTTGTTGATAAAAATGGAGAATGCTGCGGACGCGTAGGCACCGATCGCCATGAATCCGGCGTGGCCGAGAGAGAACTGTCCAGTGTGGCCGATGACCAGATTAAAACCAGTGGCGAGAATGATGTTAATACCAGCGAAAACCAGTACCCGACGCAAATAGGGATCAATTCCGAGGACGGATTCAAGCTGGCTGAACAGAAAGCAGCCGAACAGCGCGAGAAGAAGAGCGATCTTGCCTTTCATGGGATCTCACACTTTGACGATTTCAGGTTTGCCGAGCAGACCTGATGGTTTGACCAGCAAAATGAAGATCAGTAGCGTGAAGGCTACCGCATCCCGGTACGAAGGGGAAATATATGCGGCGACCAGCGTTTCCAGTACGCCGATAATTAACGCTCCGAGCGCGGCACCAGGAATGTGCCCGATGCCTCCCAGTACCGCTGCTACAAAGGCTTTAATCCCTGGCTGGATACCCATCATCGGATCTACCTGCGGGTAATTCATGCAGTACAGAATAGAAGCGGCGCCAGCGAGTGCCGAACCGATGCCAAACGTAAAACTGACGACCACGTTGGTATTGACCCCCATCAGCGAGCAGGCCACCGGATTATTGGAGAGCGCACGCATGGCAGTACCCATGCGGGTCTTTTGTACGATATACTGTAGCGCGAACATCAGCAATGTCGTGATTACCAGGACGATCACCTGGTTGCTGGTAATCGCCAGGTTGTTGCCGATGTGATAAATGGATTCGGGGACCAGACGCGGAAAGCTTTGTGGATTGGGACCAAACAGAAAAGGCATTTGGCCCGCGTATTCAAGAAACAATGCCACTCCGATTGCGGTAATCAGAACGGTGAGGCGAGGCCTTTTGCGCAGTGGGCGATAGGCGCTGCGTTCAATCAACATACCCAGTACGGCGCAACCCGCCATGGCCGCAAACAGTACGACGACTGCGCTGACCAGGCCGACACCACCAAGTATCGATTGCACTGCCCCTGCGGTAAAGAGTCCGATAAACGCACCGACCATCATCACATCGCCATGTGCGAAGTTGATGAAACGTAATACACCGTACACCATCGTGTAGCCGAGTGCGATTAGCGCATAAACCGAGCCCAGCAGGATACCATTGACCAGTTGCTGCGGAAGCTCGTTAAGGCGCGCCCAAAAATCCATTGTCTGGAAAATAGCAGCAGGTGCGATTAGGGAGCGATGGTCTCTTCGTAAACGAAGGCGCCATTCTGGTATTTCAGGATGACGGCGGGCTTTTCAGCATCGCGTTCCTGGTTCAAGGTAATCAGTCCGGTCACACCCTGATAATTGCTGGTCTGTGCTATCGCATCGCGCAAAGCCTTGCTCTCGGTTGTCCCGGCGCGCTCAATCGCAGCCACCAGGATTTTCAATGCGTCGTACCCCAACGCGGCAAAAGCATCGGGGGATGTACCATACTTTTCCTTGTAGCGAGTGACAAAATGTTGAATCTGCGGATTCTGGTCCTCATGGGAAAAATGGTTGGAATAGTAGCTGTTCTCCAGGGCGGCGCCACCGATATCAATCAACGTGTTGCCATCCCAGCCATCTCCCCCGAGCAGGGGAACCTGAATTGCCAGCTCGCGGGCTTGTCGCGCAATCAGACCGATCTCGGTGTAATAGCCAGGGATGAACACCGCGTCCGGGTTGGTGTTCTTGATTGCAGTCAATTGAGCGCGAAAATCTTTGTCGCCACTGCTGTATTTCTGGTCGGATACAATCGTGCCACCGTTCTCCTTCACGTAACGGATGAAAAACTGTGCGAGGCCGACGCTGTAGTCCTGCCTTACATCGGTCAATACGGCAATCCGTTTGGCCTGTAGCGAGTCCAGTGCGAACTTGCCCATGACAATACCTTGAAATGGATCGATAAAGCAGGTGCGAAAAATAAAGTCTCCGGTTTGGGTAACTGCCGGGTTGGTCGAAGAGGGGGTGATCATGGGGATGGAATGATCCTGGCATACAGGAGCGGCTTCCAGTGAACGGGAAGATGCCACTTCGCCCACGATGGCTACCACGCGATCGCGGGAAATCAGTTTTTCCACCACCAGAGATGATTCTCCCGCGCGGGACTGGTTGTCTTCCGTAATCAGTACGATCTGTTTGCCGAGAACCCCACCACTGGCGTTGATTTCTTCCAGTGCCATCTGGGTGCCATTGCGGGTGCTGGTGCCAAATGAGGCAGTTTGTCCGGTGAGTGAGGCAAACTCGCCGATGCGAATCACATCGTCAGCCATCTGGTCCCGTGGCGAGCAACCGAGAATACTGAAGAGAGCGAGTGCAGCGCCACCAAAGGAGACCCAGCGTGAAATGCGTTTTTTTATGAGTCCAAACATGGTGTTTGAGGCTATTGTACCTCTTCCAGATGAGACAATAAGAAAATCTGATGTAGAGGAATCGTAGATTCGCAGCAAGAGGTTGTAGGAGCGGCTTTATGCCGCGACCCGAATGTAGTTGTGCCTGGTAGTGGCGTAAAACCGCTCCTACAGGGTGCTTTTCTTCGTTGCAAAGACAACAAAATGGCTCAGCCGATTTTATCCTGCGGCACAAAGCCGATTTCAGCGCCGTTCGAATAGTCTGTGAGGCCGCTGGAGTGATAGGAAACTACGTTGTAAATACCGAATGCGGGGCTGGTGGCATTGAGACTGGCATCAATCGCCCGCGCTATATCGCCGTAGGTGACCATGTGGGATGCGCTGCGTGGATTGCTCAGCCATTTTTGCTCCAGGTGCCTGTATGCTGCCTCTGGCAGGAAAGGTTGGCCGATGCGCAGAGCGTGGGTCTGGATTCCGTAAGTGGCTTGGTACACCTCTGCGGTCTGTTCTCCAAACAACTTGGTGCAGGCGTAAAAATTAACGGGTGCAGGGTGGCGTTTGACCGAGCAGTCAGATTCTTCTGTGCCACGTCCCATGGCCACGGTCATGCTGCTGACATAGACCACCTTGGGAATGTTCAGAAGTCGCGCGGCTTCGTAAATGTTATAGGTGCCCTTGATGTTTACTTCCAGCATGCGGCGACGGTATTCCGCTTTTTCCTCTTCTGATGCATTTTCTCCCATGCCCGTGTAATCGGCAATGGCGGAGTGTACGATCGCCCTGCTGCCGGCAAACGATGCCAGTACTTTCTCAAAATTCAGGATGTCCACGGGATGGACAGGGAGCCCTTCCAGCGTGTCTTGCTTCAAATCCACCAGATACCAGGGGTGGGTATCCTTCAGATGGCTGATGACACGCCGCCCTATGCGCCCCAATGCACCTGTAAATACGATGGGTTGACTATTCTTATATATCATTAGACGGAATATAATATATATCATTGACTTAAAGCGAGATTATTTTATTAAATTCAGGGAGGTCTGATGAGCGAAGCCAAATTCCAGATAATATATGCCGATTTGAAGCAAAAGATCACAACAGGGGGTCTGTTGCCTGGGGAGCGGCTGCCGACTGAGAAGGAGCTGGCCCGTCAGTATGGTGTTGCGTTGCTGACCATGCGTCAGGCCATACGTATGTTGAAAGAGGAGGGTATGATTGAGAGCCGCCGTTACCACGGGACGGTGGTTGTGGGGGAAGGTGGAGTGGTTGCTGGATTGAAGGGCAAGATCGGGATGGTGATCCCATTTGGGATGTCGATACTGCGCCATCCGGTATTCAGTCGTCTGGTGGACGGAGTGGAGGGTATGTTGTCGGAGCGTGGCTATTCTTTGGAGTTTGTTGTTTCCAATCCTGGCAACGGCTTGTCGGAAAGGGCATTGCAGCGGTCAATCAGCAGCATGAATGTGGCAGGATGGATTATTCCGACCACAATATCCGCAGAGGCCAAGGGTTGGATTCGATCCAAGGAGAAGCCGCGCGTGTCGTTTCATGTGGTGGACGATCTGTTTTGTCCACATTTGTTTCTGGTGGATCTTCCCGCGTTGGCAACCATGTTGCTGGATCACTTGTATCAGGAGGGATATCGGAATATATGGGTGATTCGTCCGCGCTCGATGCAGGCCTGGGCAGATCATTTGGA
>CAZYDZ010000174.1:0-5012 GCA_964646535.1 uncultured Opitutaceae bacterium | reverse complement strand
TAATCGCATCGGGGCTGAACGGGTCTACCGCATAATAGAGCGACAGATCCAGATTGCCTGCCAGCGTAACCAGCGCTGCTGTCGGACTGTCTCCCGTGGTTGTGCCCAGCACCGTCAACGGATCGTAGGACATATCCTCATGCAACTGTATCTTGTAATTGCCGTCTTCCCAGAACTCCAGACTACCCACGATACTCAGCGCCTTTTGTAAGTGACGATCTGCTTCCAGTGTGCCGCTGTCAAAAGCCAGTACCGGCGTATAACGGGGATTACCGCTCAACACACCGCCGCCGATACCACCGTTACCGCTCAAGACCGAGGTGGCACCCCTCACAAGGACATTGGAAGTCAGGACAAAGTTGCTGTCCAGAATGAGGCGTCCTTCGGTGATATGCGTCAAGGACCGGTGAGAGGAATCGGCCGAGCCATTGAAACGTACAGTACCAGGCCCCGTTTTCACCAGAGCAGCGGTTTGACTAAAGGTGGCCCCCGTAAACGTCAGAGTACCATCCATACTGTACTGGTGGATATGAAAGGTACGATCCCCACCGCTTCTCAGGCTTGAGATGTTGATTGTGTAGTCCTTGGTGCCTTCTTCCATCAACACTGCCTGAAAGAAAAAGTTCTGAGTGCCCGCGGAGGTTAAGGAACCCGTGCCATCACCCACGGCGGTCGGGACAATGGTCAGGGAACCATAGTTGCCGCTTCCCGCACTTCCGCTTATCGTAAAGTGTCCACTTGTCTTATAACTGCCATTACTGGTATAGCCCGATGTGGGAAGATCGTCCAAAGTCGTGGTCACGCGGCCCACCACACCGTCGAATGCGTAGGCAAAGCCTGTTTTTTTCACACCTCCCACTAACTCCGTTAGCGTGGTATGATAACCGCGTCCGGTACTTCCTGCTCCCGTATCCTCAATCCAGCCATTGCCCGGATGGAGAAACTGGCCGCCATCGGTTACATCGATATTGAGAGTCGCCCCCGCGACATTGTTAATATTTCCCGCACCATTGTCTGCCCCAAAACGTAGGGAGGAGCCTTCTTCAATAATGATCTTGTTGGCCCCCGAATGGGCCGTAATACTCATACTCAATCCTGCTCTTGCGTGGGATTCATTGGTCAGTCGGAGAACGGCCGACGTCGTCGGCGTGGCAGCAGTACCAGCCGTACCCCCCATATAAATCCTACCCGCACCATTAGATGGCGCGTACCAGGTAGCCCCATCCAGAATCAATTCGCCATCACTGATGTAAACATCAGTTCCCCGTCCATAGGTTCCTGACGACAAAGTCAATGTACCCGAACCCTCCTTGGCAATGTTGTGTCCAGCAGCACCGACGGAGGTGCCACCATACAGGGTCATGCCTCCCGCTCCCGTGTCCAACACCAGGCTGGCAGTGGTAGACAAGGCCGCGTTAATGTACACATGATAGTCTGTCGCATTGATAATGCTCCCCCTGATACGAAACTGATTGCCGTCCAGGATAAAGTCTTCTTCCGCACTGGAAGCGATCAGGATACCCCAAATATCTATCGTTTGGTTCAGCGGATCGCCCGGATAATCATTGTTCACATAGCTGACATCCCCAAGGAAGATCAGACTGTCCCCATTGACCGGAGTGGTGTTGGTGTCCCAATTCATCGGATTGGACCAACTATCTCCACCACTACCACCTGTCCACGTGTGCGTCGTCTGCGCTGAAAGCACACAGGCAGACAACAGGGTAAGTCCAATAACAATCAGTTTCGATATGCCGGGAACAGTTATATTTGTTTTTCTATTCATGTGATAACCTAGGGTTCGAGTTGGCGTTGATGGTCGATAACCATACTAATCGGTAAACAATTTCAATTTACCCACACCTTTATTACCTGCATAGGAAAAACCTTGATATATCTGAAATGTTAGATATTTTATCAAAAAACATTAAGGAATGTGACCTATTTTCACAATACTACCCGTCTACCCTATCGCCAGTGGACCTCTCTGCGCGCCTACTTCAATTGGATCAGTTGGGGAGGGAACAAAGCAAAAACATTTAATTCAACGCCCCCTTCTTATGTAGCGTACTGGATACGCAAGGGAGAAGCCCGCCTACATTCAGGGAGCAAAAGCACACACCTAACGGCGGGAGAATGGGCGTTTGTGCAACCAAACAAGTCGTATACCTGTTCTATATTACCGCATTCAAGTTTCATTCAGATCGGCTTCACCATGCGCTGGGAGGGCGAGGGAAGATGGATAGGTCCCCGGGAACTGCTGTGGGGTACCGACCCATTGCCCCTCTTGGAGGAGAAGACCATGAGCCTTTTTAATCAACTGCCGGAGAAGGGAATCCGGCGCGACTTCAACATACAGCTTCGGAAAGTCGACGCTGTCACTTATTTCTGGATACGACATCTGTTCAATGACTGGTTTGCCACCTGGCTAAGCGAGATGACCCGCATCGGCAAAGGCTGGATTCATACACAGAACATCGATGAGCGGCTGATCTACATCATCCGATACATGGAAGAGCGTTATCGGGATCAACAGGTCAATCTCAGCGATGTCGCTCAGCAAAACGGCATGAGTCACAACCAAATGGACATGTTATTTAAAAAGCAATACGGTATGACTCCCAAGGCCTGGCTGATGAGACTTAGACTGGAACACGCCCTGCAACAACTGCGTACCACACAGGATAATATCAAGGATATTGCCGCACAACTGGGCTACAGCCCGGTCTGGTTTTGTGTCTGGATCAAACAGGAAACAGGCATGACCCCCAGCGAAATCCGTAGTGGAAGCTAAGATAAGATTCTCTTCATATTCACCCCTGATCGGATCTTGTTATGGGGCCTATGGTAGAAGTAGCTTGAATAAGAGGACTTTTTGCCACAATGATTAGCATTCATGTTGCAGGATGAAAAATGGCTGTTCTTTCGAGCATTCCCTCCCATTGTCTCGCAACTGCCGTTGAGCGTGCGTTCCGTCGGTCATTACACCATTACCTCTGGATGGAAAGAGGAGCCCTGGCAAAAATGGTTTCTCCAATTATTCTGGGGTATACGAGGTAAAGGAAGGTTTCGTGTGGGCGACGAGTGGATTGTGCTCCCGCCAGACCATATCTTCATTTATTATCCTGGAGATACTCACAATGTGGAGTCGGTCACAGACTTATGGTCTTACTCATGGATTACTTTTGACCACAAGGACATCACCCATTGGTTTGATGGGTTCGGTATCACCAAACGCTTTTTTCAGGCTAACCCATGTCCCCAGAATCTGTTTATCAAAATACGCAACTCCGTCACCATGGGTACGGCAGAGGGAGAACGCACCGCAGCCTCGCTCGCACATAATCTGCTGATCAAAGCATCCTCCCGCCAGGGAACCAGCACACCATCATCCAGTTCCATCCGTGCCAAGGCGCTGTTGGAACAGAATTTCATGCGGGTGGATATCAGTGTTGAAGCCATTGCCGAGGAACTCCAAGTCCATCGCAGCACCCTGTTTCGTCAGTTTACCACTGCTTACGGACTGACTCCCTCGGCCTTTCTGCGCAACCTGCGCATCCAACATGGCCTGTTTCTTCTGCGCCAGGGAGGAACCACCATCCAGGATATCGCGTGGAAGTCGGGCTTCACGGATGCCAACTATTTCGCACGCGCGGTGCGCACATCCACTGGTCTCAGCCCACAGGAATTTCGCAAGAGTTACCCATCGCCACAACCGCGTATCATGCCACAACTACCCAGTTCACACTGAGTATCACAATCGGGCAATGCCTTGTTCACACTCCAGGCAAAACTCGTTGTAGGTGCGCCGGATTCCTTCCCGCAGATGGATACTGGCGCGCCAGCCCAGATTATCCAACAGGGTCGTATCCAACAATTTGCGCGGTGTTCCATCGGGTTTGGAACGATCCCATACGAGTTTTCCCTGATAACCGCTGGCCTCTCTCACCCACTCAGCCAACTGTTTAATCGACACTTCCTGGCCCGAGCCTACATTGACCCAGTCAGGCGGATTTTCCAGATCGAGTAGAAACTTTGTGGCTGCAGCCAGATCGTCCACGTGTAAAAACTCACGCAATGGAGATCCCGTTCCCCACACCACGACTTCAGGGCTCTGTTTTTCCCTTGCCTCATGAAAACGCCGGATCAGAGCGGGTAACACATGTGAATGTTCCAAGTGATAGTTGTCGCCCGGACCGTACAGATTGGTGGGCATCAGCGAGTGAAACAGCACCCCATACTGCTTGCGATAGTGCTGGCACATCTTCAGTCCGGCAATCTTTGCCAGAGCATAGGCTTCATTGGTCGGTTCCAGCGGACCTGTCAACAAGGCATCTTCCCGCATCGGCTGAGGCGCCAGTTTGGGATAGATACAGGAGCTACCCAGGAATAAAAAACGTTCACAGCCATGTTTCCACGCCGAATGGATCACATGATTCTGGATTGCCAGATTTTGCTGGAAAAACTCTGCCGAGAACAAATCATTCGCACGGATTCCTCCCACACGAGCTGCCGCCAATACCACTACCTGCGGTTTCTGTTGCGCAAAGAAATCTTCTACCGCCTGCTGATTTTCCAAATCCAGTTCCTGGCGTGTGCGCAGGACCAGTTCATACTTGCCCTGCCGCTCCAGCCGACGCCGAATAGCAGCCCCTGCCATACCACGATGGCCTGCAATATAGAGTCGTTTCTTTTGCATGAATCCCCCTGAGGCTTATTGGGCATCCTGCCACCGTTTCATTTGCGCCTCTTTTTTGGCCAACTCAAGGTCTGCCTCCACCATCAGTTTCACCAGATCCTTGAAACGCACCCTGGGCTCCCAGCCGAGTTGGCGCTTTGCCTTGTCAGGATCCCCGATCAGCAGATCGACCTCCGCAGGGCGCTCATAGCGGGCATCATATTGGACGTATTTCTCCCAGTCCAAACCCAGCAATTGAAAGGTTTCCTGGCAAAATTCCCTGACGCTGTGTGTCTCATTGGTAGCCACCACATAGTCGTCCGCATGATCCTGC
>CAZYDZ010000173.1:0-5024 GCA_964646535.1 uncultured Opitutaceae bacterium | reverse complement strand
TATGTGACTGAATTAAGCGCAATGGCCTACCATGGGCTGATTCTGGAATCGGTGCCGGTTACCATTTCTGCGTATACAGGAAAGCACCGCGTCTATGAAAATACCTACGGACGTTTTGAGTTTCGCCGTATCAACCCTGATTTATTTTTTGGTTTCAACTCAGTACCCACGGTTTCCGGTGTGGCCTGGATTGCTATTCCTGAAAAAGCGGTGTTGGACTACTTTTATTATCGTCGGGAAACGTGGACTCCGCAGAAGGTCGAAGCAGAACTTCGTCCTGTCGCAGAAGGGAATTTTGACAAAGACAAATTGATGGCCTATGTGAAATGTTATCCTGGATGGGTAAAGGCTGGGGCCGAAGCCTTTGTGGAGGTGGTATCATGAAAGCACATATTATCGAGCAGGTGCATTCGTTTCAGACAACCGTGGGACAGATTGGATGCCTGCGTGAGTGGATTCTATGGGTAGGGCGGTCCCGACATATCGGGACCGCCGCCTTGTCAGGGGCCGGCCATGCTGGTAAGGGTACATTTTGCATCTACGAAGATCCTCTCCCTGTAGGAGGGGCTTTACGCCGCGACCAGGTCAGCATGAATTTCGGGTCGGGGCATAAAGCCCCTCCTACGGGGAAAAACAGCGATTACCTCGTTAAACCAGCGACATCCCCTTGTCCTCTGCTGCCACGCAGTCTGAAAAGAAGGAACAGGCCTGCCAGGATCAATACGTAAGTGGAGGGCTCGGGAATCGCGGTAATCAGGGTGTAACCGACCAGATTGTCATACAGTCCGTTGGTGAAGATGAGGTCATCCCCGGGATTCTCGATATATTCGATAATGAAATAGGCTCCAGGGACTTCTTCGGTACGGATTTTATATGCGATCAGCATATCCTGTAGATCCTGAACATGATCGCCCTTCCAGGCGAGATAGCCGTTGTCCAGCCAGAGGTAGTTTTGTTCCAAATCGCCGTCACCGATGTCAAACGTATCTTCCACAATCACCAACCCCTGATCGTATATCCGTAATACGTTGTTGTCGCTATTCGGATTACCGATCTGCAGTCCGCCCGTAGTCCAGATCGAATGGGCATCGAAAATCTCCACCTCATTGTCGTGAGAAGAAGCGAAAGCGCCAATGTAACTGATTCCATCCACGTTTACCTTGCCCGTACCATTCACACGCATGTAGTTGTCGCTACCGTATTCGCCGATAATCAAGCCGGCGGTATTATGCCATTGGCTGTTGGCCAGACCAACCAATACCCGATTGCCGGAGGAAGTGATTTCGGCTCCAACGATTCCAACCGTGTTGGTGAGTTGTGCTCCGTTCACGATCAACAGGGTGTTGTCATGGCCATGGACTCCGACCTGAGTGCTGCCCGAGTTGGTCCATGTGGAGTTGGCGTTAATCGCGACCTGATTGTAATTGGCTCCCACCGCATGTCCGATTATCAGGGCTGGCGTACTGACGATGGAACTGTTTTGTACGTACAGATCATTGAAGGATGTGGAGTCTCCTACATAGATATTGCTTGCCGTGTTGCGTACGTAGGGAGCCGTCTCTCCGAACAGGTATTCCACGCGGTTTTCCGCTTCCCCTCCTATATCCATGTTGTCCGGTACTGCGTCATCGACGTAGTCTGCCGCATGGAGGCTCCATACGAAAAAGGTCGTTACTGTGAGAGCGAGAAAAGAAAGACGCTTGGTCATCATTAATATGTCTTATGGATTACATCATAGACAATGGAGTCTTCGCTGATGATGACAAGCTTGTTTACTCCTCCCGTTTTTCAAGAATGGCTTGTATCAGGGAGCTGAAAAGGTGTCGGACGCTGAATGCAGCAGGATCATGGAAATGCAAGGCGCACGGGACTGCAACTTGCCGTCTCATCTCTCGTGACTGTGCAGGAGCTTGATGCGGTAATCGCCATCTCCACCACCCGGCAGATCCTCGTAGCGACTCACCCAAGCGACAAAATGCCACTGACCGGCCCCCTGTTCTCCCCCAATAGGTTCATTTCATTTACTTTGAATCTCCCAATCATCCATCCATGATCTTATGGATTATCATCCGATAAACCTAAATTCCTTTCACTGAATCCTTCTGTTCGCCAAACGGCCGCTAACCCGAACGCTTCCCATGAAAACGAAATCCATACTCGCGCTAGCCATCATCGCCATCATCTCGCTCGTAGGCCAAGCGAACGCAGCGATTGTTATCCGATTTAAGGAGACGGACGGGAATGTCGTTGCCACGACTACCGGAAGTTTCCAAGTGCCATCAATCCCCTACACTTCCACGACTTCCAGCACATTTTCCGCGGCCAATTCCTTTCAGTTCTATTACGTGCATGGCAATCATGGTTTATGGATCGGGGGGACCCCTGTGGCATCAGACTTATCTATAAGCCCTACCACGGCAGAAGGGGATACGTTTGGTTATTCTGTCGCCACACTCCTGTTACCATCAGGGCTGACGCATGGAAGCACCTACACGCCTAATACCACATGGACCTGGAGCGGACAAACACTGGCGGACATAGGTCTGGGCCATCTCACGAAGACTCCTGTCCTGGTCTTTACCGGCCCCGCCTCCTCCGGCTTCGACACGATCTCCATCGCCACGATCTCCTTATCCTCAGTTCCCGAACCAACAACGACCGCATTATTTATTGGCGGAGTCGCCGCTGCTTTCACCGCCCTGCGTAGAAGAAGAAAATAAATTGAACAGTAAAGGGTCCAAACACCGAATCGATAATTCTCACGGCTGACCACTATCGACCTGCCCCTCAACCATTGTCTGTATATGTCGCAAGACACGGCCGTGGATTCTATGAATCAACTGATCACTGATCCACCCCCAATAAGGAACGGGATCCATCACCAATAAATACCAGGTCGTACCCGTCAACTCCACTTTCCCATTCCCCAAGTCCTTGAGCAGGAATTGCCCCCGCTGAGAAAGAAATGCTGAGTCCAGGTGCGGCGGATGCAGTCTCGCATAAGGAGAAACTTCAATCATCGGATCCGGCTGTTCGGATACCGTAAAGGCGAGCCGACGATTTTCCTCCCAATGCGTAATCGGCTCAACAAAAGCGCCTGTGGAAAAATGACAGTAGCGGACAGATCCCACACCATGGCCGCGGATCTCCGCACGGATGGGATAAGCAATTCCCGCCCGAAAATACCACTCCTCTGGCTCCGGTATAACGGAGAACGCCACCACTTCACGCCACACATCTTCCACGGTACCCTCAATGATCACACGGGTAGAAACTTCACGCTCATGCGGCTGCTGATTGACAGATTCAAGTCCCATGCCCAGTGGGGTCAGTAACAACAGGATCACGGATATCGTACTGCTGCGGGTTTTCCCCAGTCTGGAAAGGAAATGCCCAATTGCGCCGCCGATAAATGCAAACGGCAAGACAACGGGAAGCGCCATGAATATACAGATGAATCCCTCCCAGCCCAACATAAGCAATGAAAACAGGGAGAGCACCCCGGAAATGAACGAAACCAATAGCGACTCCCAAAAGCTACTCAGTCTGCCCCAGTTGTAAATTATCGGACTGATAAGCCCACAGATAAAGGGAGTGACCACAAACAAGAGTATCCCATACGTCCTCAGCGCTTCCACCGACAAGAGGAAATACAGCAAATTCAGTGAAGCGGGTATTAAAATCGCTAAAATCAATTTCCATGTTGCTCCCCGAAAAAGCTTCCTGCCTCCTTTGTAGCTCTCCCCTCGCCAACCAAGACATGAGACCAATGTACTGATGCCAATCCCGAAGCAATAAACCCAACTCAGCAAGATCGATGCCCCTAGAATCTCCCCCGCAAATGTGTCGTCCAACCAAAACCAAAACGGTATTTGCAACAGAATTACCAACCAGCCACAAATCGAATCAATAGCACTCCGCTGAATACTAGTACGACGCAAAACCAAACTATAAATAGGAATCGCCAACCCCATAAGAAACACTGACAGACAGAAAATCCATCCTCGCTCCGGCCTATTCGCCACAAGCCCCAAAAATGGCAGGAGCCAAATCAGCAATAGCACAAACCAGGCAACCTTTTGTTTGTATATCATATTTTCAGTAAATACTGAAATAAACGTACAGATGTCAACAGGATTTCATGAATATGATACTGTTTAAGTTGGATGGCTATTCTGCCGCCGCTTGCTGTGGATATTTGTGCTGCAATCAATAGAAACCGTCAGGTGGACATTGATGTCCTCATGACAATATAAGTTTACGAAAACCCAATCCTTGTCATTCTCCACGGCTCATGACATGATCGGGATCATGAAAATGAAACTTATGTTCGCATTGGCAGTATCGTGGATTGTGAGCGCGGCAATGATGCAGGCTGATGATTACCCCAAGGCAAAGGTCAGCTTCGATGACTTCAAAAACATTGTAGCCGAAGTGGAAGCTCACCGTGCAAGCCGTTTGATTGATCTGGATACATTTTTGAAGATGAGTCGGGAGCCAGGGGTCATCATACTGGATACCCGTTCGACATTCCGTTACGAACGGATTCACCTGAAGGGCGCCAAGCACTTGAGCTTCCCCGAGTTCACCCAGAGAAACCTGGCAAACGTGATTCCTTCCTTTGAGACCACGATCCTGATTTACTGCAATAATAATTTCGAAGGCAACGAAACGGATTTTGCCTTAAAAGTCGCCGACCTCTCTCAAATTCGGAACGACGGTATTACCAGACAGATAGCCATTCAAGAGAAACCGCTCATGCTGGCGCTCAATATTCCGACATACATCAACCTGTTTGGATACGGCTATCGCAACGTCTACGAGCTGGATGAGCTGGTCCGTATCAATGACCCAAGAATCACCTTTGAAGGGTCTACCGTGGCGCAATAATCTGATTTTTCACATCCTGCCCCGATTTACCAGGGGGGCATGTGAGGCTTTTTTCAGCGGTCAGCGGACTGCCCCTGTTGGATCCATGTAGGAGGACAGCCTGAGCGGTAGTTGGCTTGGTCTCGGCGTAAAGC
>CAZYDZ010000172.1:2361-5027 GCA_964646535.1 uncultured Opitutaceae bacterium | reverse complement strand
CCCCGCCAACACCAATGCCGCGCTGGCGCGTAAATCGGACGCCATCACAGGCGCGCCAGACAGACGGGCTCCCCCTTTGACAATCGCACTGGCTCCCTCCAGCGCAATGTCGGCCCCCATGCGCTGTAACTCGGGCACATGCATGAAACGATGCGGGTAGATCCGCTCCGTAACCACACTGATCCCACGCGTCACCGCCATCAACGCCATAAATTGCGCCTGCAAATCCGTGGGAAAGCCAGGATGCGGATGGGTAATAATATCCACCGGCACCGACTGCCCCGCCTCGCTGCGAATTCGCAAACGATCTGTCCCTATATCAAATGTGCCGGCTTTGGCCTCTTCCATTTTATCAATGAGCGCCGCCAGGTGCTCAAATTGTACTCCCTGCAGGGTGACATCTCCTCCAGTCATGGCTGTAGCCAGCAGATAAGTACCCGCCTCAATCCGATCAGGAATTACCCGATGCGTACAGCCTGAGAGTTTATGCTGTCCTTCCACGACCAGTGCATGGCTGCCAATTCCCTCGATTTTGGCCCCCATTTTAACCAACATGTGACACAAATCGACCACTTCGGGCTCACAGGCCGCACTTTCGATGCGTGTGCGTCCAGGGGTCAACACGGCAGCCATCAACAAATTTGCGGTTCCCAATACCGTGCTGCCGTAGCGCCCTCCCAGAAACATATCCGTCCCCATGCGCTGTTGGCCGTCGACACAGACATAACCTTCCTGCATGGAAATCTCACAGCCGAGACGGGTAAATCCCTTCAGGTGAATATCAATCGGGCGCGGCCCGATCACGCAGCCGCCAGGCAATGAAATTCTGGCTTCCCCCAAGCGCCCGATCAAGGGACCCATCAGGCAGACTGAAGCGCGCATCTTGCGCACCAGTTCATAGGGCGCAAATGAGGAAATGGTCTGCGCCTGAATTTCCCATACACCAGGCTCTGTGCACTCCACCCTGGCCCCCAGATGCTGCAGCAGTTCTGCCATAAAACGGATATCCGCCAAATCCGGAATCCCTTCCAAACGACACTTTTCCGCAGTCAACAGGGTTGCTGCAAACAGCGGCAGCGCGGCGTTCTTTGCACCACTGACTCGCACAGTTCCATTCAGGGGATATCCCCCGTCTATACGCATTACGTCCATGGACACAAATTACTCTTCGCCTCTCTCTGGCTGCTGGTTACCAGTTCCTCGATTACTTCGGCGCCTGTTGCGGTTTCTGCGGTTGCGATTCGGCTTTTGCTCTCCAGTGGCAGATGAATTTCCACCGCTCCCCGGCTGCTGCGGCTGGGAAGCGCGTTCAGGATTCGACCGCCCGCCCTCATCCTGCGGCGCTCGACGAGGCGGTGCTTGGCGATCCGATTGAGGAGCCACAGCATCCCTGTTCTGTTCCTGCCCCCCCGGGCGGCGCTTGCGTCGGGACCGCCTGTGATTTCCATCCGACTGATTCTCTCCCCGGTTTTTGGCCTGTTGTTGCTGTTTGCGCCCTTGCTCCTTCTGGCGTGATCCACCATTGTCAGCCCCCTCCTTGCGACGGTCGCCACGCGCATTTTTCTTGCGTGAAGCCCTTGCGTCCCGCCCTTTCCTCTCCTTTTCCTCAGCGCCTCCGATCAGGGGAACGGGTTCGCGGAAACGCATGAGAATAGACTCCCATAAAGTCGCCCAAAAACCCGATCTGGTGTGTATTGCGTACCCCTTGCCACTGTCTTTCACAGGCGTCGCCGCCCAATCCCTATAGCGAATGCCGCGGTCCTGCTTCTGCAGGAAGATGTCTGTCCCTCCTTCACCTGATCGGTGCGGCTCTCCCCGCTCAGGCCTTACCGTGCGCGGCTCATAATGAATAGGGGAAAATTTCCTTGGTTGGCTTTTCTCAAAATTGGGCATAAGTTAATTAACCTGCGCGCATTGTGCTACGGTTTGCCACACCTGCTCAACTGTTTTTATGCGAATTGATGCGAATGCTTTCCAGTCCAGACTCAAATGCTTCTTGTAGGAGCGGCTTTATGCCGCAACCCGAACGCAATGTGAGCTTGGACGCGGCGTAAAGCCGTTCCTACATTCCATCTCAACCGTCTCAACCTCAGCAAAATAGAGAAAGGGATTGCTTTTGCGGCAAAGCGGGAGTAGGGTTCTGGTCAATCTACCATCAGGTATTTTTAATGAGCCAACACGAATTCGATAACAATCCGGACGGAGAGTGGGAAGACAAAGGGGAACTGGCATGGAACGAGTTCGATTGGGAAAAACACCTGCGCGAACACGATCGTGAAGTGACCCGTTTTCGCCAGTTGTATGACGAGCTTCTCGACTCCCCCCATCATTTGGATGAAATTGCGCGCAAAATGGGTTGGGAGTCCGAAGACTGGACACCCCCTAACAGCAGTCGTAATTCCATGGATCTGGTGGACTCCTCAGAATTGGAGGATTCCTCGGATGAATATCAGGACGAAGAGTACAGCGAGATCAGCGAGGAGGACTGGGATCCCTGCACTCTTCACCGCCACCCCATCTTGATCGCCCAGCGGGGAATCGTAGAATCTTTCCTGGAACAGGTGGCACAGGCGCCCGCCACCACGGAATCGGGAGCGCTCTCTGCCATTTTCAGAGGACTGCGCAAAATGGAGTTCAACTCTTTTATGGCCTTGGAGGCGCTTGAG
>CAZYDZ010000172.1:0-2351 GCA_964646535.1 uncultured Opitutaceae bacterium | reverse complement strand
CGCCGATTATTCCCTCGTCATCGCACACCTGAAAAGAGGGTTGAACGATGTCAACTTACTGTTTCCCGCATGGGAACGTCTCTGCATTAACATAAACGCAGAAGGCTCTGTCAACGAGAGCCTTCTCAAAGCGGGACAACAACGCCTGTTCGATCTGCGCGAACTCTGGTTGCGCGTGATTCACGAGTCCCGCGAAGAGATACAGAACCGCAACAGGGAAAATCCCTGATTTGCACCGATTGTTCATACGAAGCGATTGTCCGCCACAATCAGGTCGTACTGTTTTTTGATGCGTCCATTCATGAGTGTTTTTACCAAACTGAAGCGTTCCGCGCAACCTTCCTATACCTCGCGTTATCCACTGCGTTGCTGTGTTCGCAAAGCCAAACGGGGCTGCCTTGCAAACTTTCAGAAAGTCGTTGAACACTTTACCGACTTCGTTGTGGAATATCTGGCCTTGTCGGGTTACCGCAACCGCAAGGGTCTGCAGGAAGCAGAGCGGATTTTCTCCCGTCTCTGGTCACAGATGCCCCTGGCAAATCGGGTGTCTGACGTGGAACACCTGCTCTGGCTGCAATTGAGTCGTATTCCTGTCCGATACGAATTCAGTATGGCGGAAGAAACAGCGTTGCCCGCATGGATGAAGTATATTCGCGAATTGAACAACGAACAGAGATTTCTACTCGTTGCCCGCGAAATGGAAGGATGGCCACTTTACTGGTTGACTCTGGCCACCCGCAACCGCCAGTCCGAACTGGAAGAAAAACTGTTTTTAATTCGGGCGGCCTTGCTCAAGGATGTGCTTCCGCTCGCCACCCAGGAAACGCAATCCTCGTGGAAAGAATGTTCCATGGACTGGGACCGCCGCAAGGACCTCAAAAAAGACTGCCGCAAGTTGGAGCAGGCATCCTCCTGTACGCCTGAAGTCCGCGTGTTCAAAACCGCATGGCTGGAACGCCGCTGCGAGTTGATCGAGCTGCGCCAAAACAACCGATTGACGGATAATGGCCGCTCTCTTTTCCTGCACCAACTGACGACGCGCGTGGCCACCCGTGAGCGCATGCGACCCGCCCTGAAAACCAGACTGATCAATACGATCCACTTTGCCGCACTGCCGGATCCCGATCACGTCTAACCCCTCTTGCATGAAGATGCTGCTGTTCTCCCTGCTTAAAATCGCTCTTCTCACTTACCTTATCCTGGTTATCGTCGCCCTGCTGCTTTCCAATCGCATGATGTTTCCCGCTCCCCGCTCGTCTTACACGCAGGAGGGCGATCTGGTGCGGATTCCTTCAGGAAATGGCACCATTCTGGTCCGCTACTACTATAAACCTGATGCAAGATGGACCATTCTCTACAGTCATGGCAACCACGAGGATCTGGGAGCTATCGACCCCCTGTTACAGGAGTTTAACCGCAGGGGATATTCCATCCTGGCTTATGATTACCGCGGCTACGGTCTCTCTGGCGGCTCCGCAGGTGAAAGAAACAGCTACGAAGACATTCTTTCCGCCTATACCTGGCTGGTGAAGGAAAAAGGGGTGCCTCCCTCTCATATCGTCTCCATGGGATTTTCCATAGGTGGCGGACCCACCACATGGCTGGCGGAAAACCGCGCGGTCGGCGCAGTCATCTTACAATCCACTTTTGTCTCTGCTTTTCGTGTCATCACACGCATCCCGTTATTCCCGTTTGATCGTTTTCCCAACTACAAGCGTCTCAGGAGTATCTTCGCTCCCATTCTGTTTATCCACGGCAAACAGGACTGGATTGTCCCTTTTTCCCACGGCAAGACCCTATCCAGCTACGCCACCAGCCCTGCTCGCGTATTCTGGATCGACAAGGCGGGACATAATGATATCCCCGATGTCGCTGGCGAACAGTACTGGGAAGCCATAGAGACTTTTCTCTACGAAGTCGCCGCCAACCATTGAGAGGGTCCTACATCATGGGGCACTGGCAATAACGGATCTACGGGTGCAGGACCAGGGCACACCACTCGCCGTCTTCCTTCTCCGTGCAGGAAACCTGGCGTCCCTGCTTTTCGTACTCCACCTGAAAATGCTGTTTCACCTGGTCTTTTTCACGAGTCAGAATTCCGCTGAGAATCAGGGTTCCTTCCTGTCCTACGGCCCGCACCAGTTCTTCGGCTCCGCGCATCAATACATCCGCCTGGATATTGGCCATCAGACAGTCAGCGGAAACTCCCGTTAATCCGCTCTGCAAGTCAGCCAGCCGCAGATCCCAACACTCTGGAATACCATTCTCATGGCGGTTGTTGTCAGACACTTCCACCGACTGTGGATCGTTTTCGAATGCCAGCACGTTCTTATAACCGAGCAGCAACGCAC
>CAZYDZ010000171.1:0-5048 GCA_964646535.1 uncultured Opitutaceae bacterium | reverse complement strand
CACCATCAAATCCAACAGAGAAACCATATCGTAAGAACTCATACTTCTGTAAAAATTAAATTTCGTCTGCAATCGTGATACCGACTACTTCGGGTATCGTCGTCACTCCCGTCAGGACTTTACGGATGCCATCCTCACGCATGCTACGCATCCCCAGATCGCGCGCCTTACGACGCAAATCCACGATGGAGGCATTGTCGTAAATCATCTGTTCAATCTCTTCATTGACGACAAAGATCTCAAAGATCCCTTTACGGCCGCGATAACCCGTTCCCGTACAGTGAGGACAGCCCTTGCCGACATGGAACTGTACCCCTGATGCCTGTTCCTCATTCATCCCAATGGAGCTGATTTCACGCAAATCAGGCTGATAGGGCACTTTACACTTGGAACAAATCTGGCGCACCAGACGCTGGGCCATTGCCACGCGCAATGACGCGGCAACCAAAAATGGCTTGATACCGATATCAATCAAACGCGATACGGCGCTCGGCGCATCATTGGTGTGCAGGGTACTGAACACCATATGTCCTGTCAGAGATGCATTTATGGCAATTTCCGCAGTTTCCTTATCGCGGATTTCCCCGATCATGATGATATTGGGAGCCTGACGCAACATGGCGCGCAGGGCCTCGGCAAACCCCATGCCAACTTCGCGCCTCACCTGCACCTGGTTAATACCGCTCATCTGATATTCCACCGGATCTTCCACCGTAATGATCTTGCGGTCAGGATGGTTGATATAGTTCAGGCAGGAGTACAAGGTTGTCGATTTTCCCGATCCCGTCGGCCCCGTCACCAGCAGGATGCCATCAGGCAGGGTAATCAGCTTTTCAAACAAGTCCTGGTCGTCGCTCAGGAAGCCGAGTTCAGGCAAGCCAAGCTTCAATCCCTCCTTGTCCAAAATACGCATGACGATACTTTCCCCGAATGAGGTGGGGAGTGAAGAAACACGTAAATCGATGTCCTTTCCCGTTACCACTACACGAATACGTCCATCCTGCGGAATACGTTTTTCCGCAATGGAGATATTCGCCATGATCTTGATACGGGAAATGATACTGGGCTGCAAACGCTTGGGCGGATTCTCCACCTCCTGCAACACACCGTCAATGCGGTAGCGTACACGGAAACGGCGTTCCAGCGGCTCCAAATGGATGTCTGAGGCACGGCGCCGCAAAGCCTCCGTGATAATACTCTGCACGTAACGCAGAATAGGCCCTTCCTTTTCATCCTCGGCGCTCGCTCCCACCAAGGCACTGAGGTTGGAATCCAACTGATCCCCCTGCAAGTCCACCAGCACCTTGTTAACCTCATCATCCTCTTCGCTGGCTTCCTTGTACAACTCGTTGATTCTCTGGCGAATCTGGCGCGGGTCTGCCAAAAACGGGACGATCGACAAGGAGTAAACATGTCCCAGCGTATCCACGCCATCAGATTCAAAGGGATCCCCCACCGCGAGATCCAATTCCTTGCCGTCAATCTGCAACGGCAATACACGATACTTGCGCACATCCTCGGCAGAAATGGCTGCTATGGCGTCCAGATCGGGAATGGCTTCTTTCAGATCGACCACCTCCATACCGTATTCGCGGCCCATCGCACGCAACACCTCCATTACGGTAATGTGCCCGTCCTGAATGAGCTTTTCCAACACAAGAGTATCCTTTTTGCTGGAGTCTGCCTCGGCAGCATAAAGGCTGCGGACATTATCTACGGCATCCAGGGATACCAACCCGTGGTCGAGTAAAATTTGAAGAACGATATCGTCGGCGGAAGTCACTTGGATATATGGATTAGAAGCATGGGAACGAAGAGAACGCTACAGGTCAACGATTTATCGTCATTAAAAATTCAGCATTGGTTTTTGTCTTCTTCACCCGCTGAATCAACATCTCCATCGCCTCATTGGATGGAACACCCTTCATAGCCCTTCTCAGTGAATAGATTTTAGCCATTTCCTCCGGATGGTAAAGCAGCTCTTCCTTGCGCGTCCCGCTCTTCTCAAAGCTGATTGCCGGGAAAATTCGCTTATCGGCCAGAGCGCGATCCAATTGGAGCTCCATATTGCCAGTCCCCTTAAATTCCTCAAAGATCACCTCATCCATACGGCTGCCCGTTTCCACCAGCGCCGTACCCAGGATAGTCAGGCTGCCGCCTCCTTCAATATTGCGGGCGGAACCGAAAAAGCGCTTGGGCCGCTGCAAGGCATTTGCTTCCACCCCTCCCGATAGGATTTTGCCGCTGCTTGGCATCATGGTGTTATATGCGCGGGCCAGACGTGTGATGGAATCCAGCAAAATGATCACATGCTGGCCAAACTCAACCATGCGGCGAGCCTTCTCGATCACCATCTCTGCCGCGTGAACATGGCTCTCCGCATTTTCATCGAAAGTAGAGCTTATAATCTCAGCCCCCTTGACCTGACGCCGAAAATCGGTCACTTCCTCGGGGCGTTCGTCCACCAACAGGATAATCAGATGGGCCTCTGGTTGGTTGCGCCGAATGGAATGGGCAATATTCTGCAGCAGCACCGTTTTTCCTGTCCGCGGTGGCGCCACAATCAACCCACGCTGCCCCAGTCCAATCGGCGTCAGCAAGTCAATTGTGCGCTTGGCAATCGAATCCCAGGGTGGAACACAGTCTGCCATCTCCAGCAAAATACGGGTGGTCGGGTAATAAGGGGTCAATTCTTCAAAAGGGGTCAGTGTTGGCACCTGATCCGGAGCGTGTCCATTGACACTCTCCAGATCATAAAACGTACCGCAGGTGCTGTTTTCCTGCGGCGCTTGGATCAATCCTGTAAGCAAGTGTCCCGTCTGCAATGAATAATGACGTATCAGCGACGCGGGAACCAATGTGGATTCCTCGGACAAACGATAATTGCGGTGTGAATAGAGCAGGAATCCGTGTCCTTCCTCCGTGATTTCCAGTAAACCGATGTCACGAATGGATTGTCCCTGCTCCGCGGCTGCCTTGACCCAGTCCCGTTGAATACGCCGGCGGTTGAGCCCACCGCTCACGGTAACGCCTGCGGCCTGTGCCAGACGTGACAAATCCTGCACATCCAAAGCATAAACAGTAGTCAGGTCCAGTACGCGTGAACGATCCGCCGCTGCGGACAATCGCTGCAGCGCTTCCCAGTCCAACGCCAATGCCTGCTCTGGTAATTCTGGCTCACTCCAGCCTTCCTGCTCGGGACGATGTCCTCCCTTGCGGTGCTTTTTGCCCTGAAACTGCTTGTTCTTATTCTTTTTCCCCTGCCCCTGCTGGTGCTGATGTTGCTGGTGATTGGGACGGCCACCATTGTAATTGCCACCGTTATTGTGCGGTCCCTGTTGCTGGGGGCGATTGCCATGATCATGGCGCTGATGCTGGTGCTGGCGGTTGCCATAGTGGTTGTGAGCCGTATTTTCGCCAACTGGCTGGGATGTGTTGCGAGAAGCCTCGCGCTGCTGCTCTCCCCCATGTGCCCCATCCGAGCGCTCTCGCTCCGCAGTCACATGCTCCACTTTGGCAACCGATGCGGGCTCATCCTGTGTCACATGCCTCACGGGTTCTCCACTCCCGACTGGCCGGGATTGCTCCTCCTGCACAAAATCCTCTTTCCTGCGAGCCCGTTCATCCTCTTCCGAACTGAACAATAACGCAGGTTGCTCAGGCGCTCTTTCAGGACTGGCTACTTTCTTTTTAGCGGGCCTGCCCCGTTTGCGTGGAGCGGACTTGGTGACCTCGACAGACTCCGTTGAATCATTCTGGCTTGTTGAAGAAATGGGCTGTTCTGAATCCATGTATAAAAGTAAATACGTTATCCGACTGATACTGTCTTATTCAACCAGCATCGTAGTAAAGAAACTTGTTCCTCCAGAAAAACCAAGCTCCCCTGATTGAGCAGGACATAGTCTGCCAGCTCGGCTTTTCTTGTCGCACTCCACTGACGTTGTGAACGCCGCTTGATCGTATCCAAAGAAAATCCTTTGTGCAGTAGACGCCGTACCCGCTCATCTTCCCCGACATACACGGCTATGACAGAATCAAAACCGGTTTCAAGGTTTTTCTCAAAAAGCAACGGAATCTCCACCACCCAATCGGCCTCTGGCCGCTCGGCAATCCTTCTTGTACGCAGCCCTGCCACACGCGGGTGTAAAATCTCCTCAAGCCTCTCCAAATGCTGCCGATCGGAAAAAACCAAGGCTGCCAGACGAACGCGGTCGATGCTGCCATCCTCCAGACAGACCGCCTGTCCCCATTGTGCAACAATTTCTTTTTTCACCTCATCATCATTCACCAGCAATTCCCTCACCATTGCATCCGCATCGAGTCGTAACATGCCGCTTTTTCCCAGAATTTCTCCCACAGTGCTTTTGCCACACCCCATTCCTCCAGTCAGTCCAACCCTCATTCCACGGGAAGGCGAAAGCGTTCCTCCGCTCTTGACGGCGGAAGGCACCGGGTATTGAGACTGTCCGTTAGAGGATTGCAATGACTGGAAACTCCTCAAAAAAGCATGGCGCGGGAGGCGGGACTCGAACCCGCGACCTACGGTTTAGAAAACCGCAGCTCTATCCACTGAGCTACCCCCGCATAACCAATAGAAAATAAGCACAACGAAAAAAATACAATCCGTCAAGCGGACAGCACACCGAGACACCCTGTAGGAGCGGCTTTATGCCGCGACCAGCCCCCCTTACACATTTGGGTCGCGGCATAAAGCCGCTCCTACAGCACACAAAGGATTCCGCTGTTCATCTGCGGAAATCTGCACAATCTGTGGTTTCCTCTTTGTGGCCTCGCGTGAGGCTTATAAAACGAAGGACAGCAAAAAGGAATTGTGGATATAACGGTGATTTGATACTTCATCATCCGTTCCGACATGAATATTTCTGACAAACCACATCGGCTCCGCTTACCTGCGTTAGTCACGCTAATTCCGCTCATGCTGTTGTTTGGCCCGATACTGCTCGGTTGTCTCTATATCGTATTCATATTGATATTTGGCTTTGCTGCGGATGCACCCACTGTTTCTTCCTCGCATATTGATCCTACCC
>CAZYDZ010000170.1:0-5078 GCA_964646535.1 uncultured Opitutaceae bacterium | reverse complement strand
CGGTGTAAATGTGTTTAAAGTACTCATCAATATATCAGGATGTATTGATGAATTGATCTTATGGGAAGAATAAAATGCTTGAGAAGCGGTTATACGATACAAAACCGCGGATTTGAGATTTACCCTCGGTTAAAAATCTGTATTGAATAGAGAATCATTTGCAACAAGCGGTCAGGATAATATGACCGCAGACTCCAACACCTGAATCGAACGAAATGAGCAAGAAAGAGCAGAAGGAACTGAATCCGCCAACGACTCTGGTTGGCAAGATTGCTGCCGGTTTTCTGAACTGGCTGGAACGCCGGATTGAAAACTGGTCCAAAGTGGGCAACCCTCCTGTGTATAACAATGCGGTGTTCCCGTGGGCGGCTGAAGTGGAACGTGAATGGCATCTGATTCGCGATGAATTGTTACAGGTGCTGGAGCGCAAGGAAGAGCTGCCCAATTTTCACGAAATTACCAGTGAGGTGGAGACGATTACCACGGACAACAACTGGAAGACATTTTTCCTGTATGGGTACGGCGTGAAGGCAGAGGGCAATTGTGCCCGTTGCCCGAATACAGATCGTCTGTTGAAAAAGATTCCAGGGATGAAAACCGCGATGTTTTCCATTCTGTCTCCCGGCAAACATATTCCTGCGCACCGCGGACCCTACAACGGGGTGTTGCGTTATCACTTGGGGCTGATTGTCCCGGAGCCGAAAGAGCAATGTCGTATCCGTGTGGCAGACCAGATTTGTCATTGGGAAGAGGGCAAGGGATTGCTGTTTGATGACTCGTTCGACCACGAGGTATGGAACGACACCAATGGTACCCGCGTGGTCTTGTTTGTGGACTTTGTGCGCCCGATTCGTTGGCCGTTCAACTGGGTAAACTGGCTGGTGTTGAACCTCAGTGTGTTTACGCCGCATTTGCGTGAGGCCAGCCAAAACCAGAAGAAATGGGAAAAGAAATTTTACGGCAATCAGACCGTCAACGATACGAAGTAAGGATATATGGGTGCACCCAAGACTGCGATTCAACCTACCCGGAATGAAGATTACGCCGAGTGGTATCAACAGGTAATCAAGGCTGCTGATCTGGCGGAAAACTCGCCAGTGCGCGGTTGCATGGTGATTAAACCATGGGGGTACGGTATCTGGGAGAATATCCAGAAGCAGATGGATCGCCGCTTTAAGGAAACAGGCCATGAAAATGCCTATTTCCCGCTGTTTATTCCGTTGAGTTACCTGCAAAAAGAAGCCGAGCACGTATCCGGTTTTGCCAAGGAATGCGCGGTAGTGACGCATCACCGCCTGGAGTTGAATCAGGAAGGCAAGCTGGTGCCGACTGGAGAATTGGAAGAACCGCTGATTGTCAGGCCGACCTCCGAGACAATCATTGGTGAGTTGTATGCCAAGTGGGTGCAGTCTTACCGCGATTTGCCGATTCTGATCAACCAGTGGGCCAATGTGGTGCGTTGGGAAATGCGTACCCGTCTGTTCCTGCGCACGACAGAGTTTCTGTGGCAGGAGGGGCATACCGCGCATGCGACCGAGGCCGAGGCTCGTGAGGAGACCCTGAAGATGCTGGAGGTGTACCGCGAGTTTTCCGAAAATGTATTGGCAATGCCAGTACGCGTGGGGGAAAAGAGCGAAGGGGAACGTTTCCCTGGCGCTGTAGCGACTTACTGTATCGAGGCGATGATGCAGGACCGCAAGGCCCTGCAGGCAGGCACGTCCCACTTCCTCGGACAGAATTTTGCCAAGGCCTCGCAAATCCGTTTCCTCGACCAGAACGGTGAACTGCAATACGCATGGACCACGTCATGGGGGACATCCACCCGATTGATTGGTGGCATGATCATGACGCACAGTGATGACAACGGTCTGGTGGTGCCGCCGCGTGCAGCTCCGCAACAGGTCGTGATTTTACCTGTGATCCCGAAAGAAGAGCACCGCGAGCGGGTTCTGGAATTTTGCGAGCAATTGAAAAATCGTATCAGTACCCAACAGTACTATGGCGAGTCGGTGCGGGTGATTCTTGACAAGCGGGACATCCGTGGCGGTGAGAAGATGTGGGGCTGGATCAAGAAGGGAATTCCTTTGACGGTGGAAGTGGGGCCGCGCGACCTGGATGCGAATCAGGTGTTTGTTGCTCGCCGTGATCGCGATTCGAAAGAAAAGCAAAGTTTCGGTGTGGATCAGTTCCTTGCGGAGTTGCCGCAGTTGCTGGATGACATTCAAAATGGTCTGCTGGAGCGGGCGCGCGCATTTCAACAAAGCCATACGCGTATTTTGGACAGCAAGGAAGAGGTGTATGCCTGGTTTACGCCTGAAAACAAGAATCGTCCAGAGATTCACGGTGGTTTCGCAATGGTGCACTGGGCTGGTGGAGAGGCCGAAGAAGAGCAGTTGAAGAAAGATCTCAATGTGACAATCCGTTGTATTCCACTCGATGAGGAAGCGATACCCGGTATTTGTCCGTTTACCGGCAAGCCGAGTCCGCGTCGCATCCTGCTGGCCAAGTCGTATTGACAAGGGGAGGCAGCGATGTCTTCTTTCTCTCATTCAGAACGAATCGCAGGGCAAATTGAAGCCCGACAAGTACGCTCTTATTATCGTGATCCAAATATTGTGCGACATTATCTGGATGCGACAAACCGAGTTGGCTTGTGGGAGTCGGAACAACAGGTGTTCTGCCGCTTGTTTGCCAAAGAGGATACTTTGTTGGAGTTGGGCTGCGGAGCTGGACGTATTGCGATTGGCCTGCATGAACTCGGTTACCACAATCTACTGGCTACCGACTTTTCACCAGAGATGGTCAGCGAGGGGCGCAATGCCAGCGAATGTCTGGGCTATGAAATCCCGTTTCGTGTGGCCGATGCCACACGGTTGACGTTTCCCCCACAGTCGTTTCAGGGCGTCATTTTTGGTTTCAATGGGCTGATGCAGATTCCCGGTCGCGACCGCCGCCGCATTGCGGTGCGCGAAGCGTATCGCGTGTTACAGGACAACGGCGTGTTTGTCTTCACCACGCATGACCGCAATGTCCAGCGCAGCAATGGCTATTGGAAGAAAGAAGCAGAAGTCTGGCGCAAGGGAACTCACGATCCGCGTCTGGTGGAATTCGGTGACATCCTCGACGACTGCACCGATCCCCCTCTGTTCATTCATATTCCAGACCCGCAGGAAGTACGCGACGACCTGAAATCAGCCGGATTCAAGGTCGAACAGGATTTCCTGCGCTCCTCCATTGCCAACGAAAACCTGCGCGTCCGCGAATTTTCCGATGAATGCCGTTTCTGGATCGCCCGCAAACCATAAAGGTAGGGTGCGTCCCGATCTGTCGGGGCCGCCAGATGAAATCGAGGAGATAACCACAAACCCCGACAAGTTGGGACGCGGTCGGTACACAGAAGACACAAAGGAGGCATGTCATTTTGTCTGTAGCGTGAAAATACTTGAAACGGTATCTGGATCAGGCGATACTGATTGCAATGACGGTCATTGAAGAACAGGCACTAAAACTCTCAAGGACTGAGAAAATCAGTCTGATGGAGAGGCTCTGGTCTGATTTGACTGGGCAACCCGATCATTTCGAGATTCCCGCATGGCACGTCAATGAATTGGAAGAGACCGAGCGCAATCTATCCGAAGGCAAAGAACGCTTTCTTGATTGGGATGAGGTAAAACGGGAGTTGCGTAATGCATGAAGCTAAAAGTTCTTTCTGCGGCTTCAAGGGATCTCCTCAGGGGTAAGCTATTTTACGAAGATCAGGAAAGAGGCTTGGGCGAGTATTTCCTGGACAGCTTAGCCTCTGATATCGAATCTCTCTTGGTTTATCGTGGGTTTCATCGAAAAATCCGTGGATACTACTGCCTCCTTTCCAAGAGATTTCCCTATGCGATTTATTACAAAATCGAACAGACTGAGATTAAAATTTTTCGGGTTCTTGATTGCCGTCAGAATCCAGTGAAAACAAGACATGCGTTGTCACAGGTCGTTCCTCCATTGTAGGAGCGGCTTTATGCCGCGACCAGACCAACATGATTTCGGGGATGTCGAAGACGTCGGACGTAGAATTTTGAATATCTTCGTACATTGCCGGGCTGGTGTCCGGCGTTCCCAGGGGAGAGAAATAGGAAGCAATCCAGAGTGTTGAGATTGGGTTACCTGAGGTCGCGGCATAAAGCCGCTCCTACAAGGCATCAGAAGTCATGCGAATTGAAGATGGGCAAGATCCTCAATTTCTTCGTTGGAGGTGGTGTAGTTTGTTTTACCCTCCATGACTTTATCCAAAAAAGCCTGACGCTGTTTGTGCGCCAGGAATTCATCCAGCGCCGCCGAAATCGCCGGAGACTTTTTGGTTTGTCGGGTCCATTTGAGAATGGACCGTAGTTTGTTTTCCTCGATATCCACTGTAATTCGCATCTTTTTATTCGATTTTATGATGAAAATATAGAGGGACTATTCATCATAGGCAAGGCCCGTTCGCATTTCAGTAGGGGGCGTCCCAAGTCAAGATCCATGAATGATTCCTCCATAACATTCTCTCTGGAAGGATAATGGCATTATTTCTTTTTTGAAGTCAATTTATTCTTCGTAAGAATTTATATATTTTCGCAATATATATGTAAGAGCAGTCAGGTAGTTGAATACTGAAAATAGGCTCTCACCTACGGTGTTCCCTAATCTGCAGAAATCTGCGCAATCTGCGGTTTCCTTCGTTCCGTGGCGGATTCCTTACAAGAACTCTTCGAGAACTTTCAGGGTGCGCTCGGTATAGAGATCCTGTTTTTCCAGCAGACCCGCAGCCAGCAGGCTGGTGTCCCACAATTGACGCAGGGCCAGTTCGGCACGTTCGCTGTTGGATTTGCGGGCTTCGTTGAGCTTGCGAATCAATCCGTGGCCGGGATTGATCTCAAAGGTGAGATCCTGAGAGTTGGCAAAGTCCGGCTGCATGGCTTTCAGGATGCGGCGCATGCCTGAGGTCATACCTTCATCGCGGTTAAGGACAATGGCTGGGCTCTGGTTGAGGCGGCGGCTGGCCTTCACTTCCTTCACCTCTTCACCGAGAGTGCTTTGAATCCATTCGC
>CAZYDZ010000169.1:0-5098 GCA_964646535.1 uncultured Opitutaceae bacterium | reverse complement strand
AAGAGGCTGAAATTGCCTTCTGCGCTCTCTCCAAAGGTGGCGTTGTTGACGCTGGCAGGAGCGATAGGGGTGTTGGCGTTGATCAGCGTCCTGGTAACTTTCAATCCAGAACCGATTCTGAATGCTGCCAGGCGCGTGCTGCTGCCATTCCAGGACATCGAACCGCTTTACCGTACTCGTCTCTATGTTGAGCCTGGCAGTGTGCGGATTACGGGTGGCGATGTGATGTTGAAGGTGAAGATCACAGGGACGATCCCTGATTCGCTGGTGTTGATGAGGAGAAACAGCAAGGGCAGGATGGAAGATGTCATACCCGTGGCGGACAATAGTGACACGGTGAATTTTCCGATGCGCAATTTAACGGAAACGACGGAGTATGCCGTGCGGGGAGGCGACTATCAGTCCATTTTCTATAAGATTGAAGTCCCGCAACCCGCGCTGGTTCGCTCCGCCAAGGTTACCTATCGTTATCCTTCATATACGGGAATGGAGAACAGGACTGTGGAATCTTTGCACGGAGAACTGGAGGCCGTGCGGGGAACGGAGGTGGATATGGAGATCACCCTGGATCGCCCCGTGGTGGATAGTCGTCTGATTGTCTATACGGGACGTAGCTCGGACAGTTCTTCAAGGGCAACAGGCGCGGGGCACATGATGGAGTTCACGCGTATTGATGGTACCCGTTACAAGGCGCACATGGTGGTGGATATGGCCACCTCCTACCAGATTGAAAGCAAGGTGAGTGAAGAAGATGAGATTTGGTTCAAAACGAATATGATTCCGATTCGGGTGGCGCCTGACCATGTGCCATTACTGGAAATTCGCGGAATTCCCCAGCCGCCCCAGGTGGAAACCTTTGATCTGATCCCGCTTACACTGACCGCCCAGGATGATTACGGCCTGGCGGACGTTGTACTCTATTCCCGTGCTGCGGATTCAGAGGGAAGCCTGAGCCAGTGGAATCGTCCGCGTTCGGAGCCGTGGACGGCCGAGGATTTGGAGGGCTGGACGGAGATGAAAAGATTCACGGGGGATCACGCCCGCCGCATCAGCGAGAATTTTAATCTCGACGGCGCCATTTTGGAGAAACACGCGGGCAAACTGGTGGCTCTTGTCCTGGTGGGAAAGGATCATGATCCCGCCAAGGAATCACAATGGTTTGCCAGCCGTGTGCAGATGCTGGAGGTAGGGGATGATCAGGATCCGATTTTCCGTACCTATTCCAACATTCAGTCGGTGGAAAAGAAACTCGGGCAGATGCGGGAAATGCAAGAGCAGGGTATTCGCAATGTTCGCAAGTGGAATGCAGATTATGAGCGGGGAAATCTGGATCTGGCGGCTTTCCATAATCTGATGGTAAAACAGGCTGAACAACAAGCCGTTTTGCACGAAGATCTGCGTGAGGTGATTCGCCTGGTTCCCGATATCCAGTCCAACACGCGAACCAGCCTGGCATTGCTTGGCGATTCCGAAATGGCGTCCATTCAGGGCCGTCTAAGAGGTGTGGTGTACGGCAAGGACAAACAGCAGAAAATCGCGGTGATCAATGATGCCTTGAATACTGCAGTTCGCATAGACAGCGCTTTGAATGATCATCACACCCGTTGGGTGGAGTTCCGCGAGTCGTGGGAACAGACCAATGCGCCTTCTATGATCAAGGTACTGGCTGGTCGACAGGGAGAGCTGAAGGAACAGTCCGAACAGTTTATCAACAATAAGGAGGTGGAGAATGGACGGGCTCGCATGTCTGGCTCCCGCAGGCAGACCAGAATTGAAAGTGGTCGCGGAGTGGTCGCAGGTTTGCTGGATCAGTTGAGCGACAGGTTTGCCGCACAAACGGTTCTGTCTGAGGGTTATGCGCAGACGGCGAAGGCATTGCGTTCGGATGAGTTGCGCGGATGGATTGTACAGTCACTGCAGGGAATACGCAGTGCGGACTGGAAGAATGCCAGTGTCGCGCAGGGACATGCGGCAAAATTCCTGGAGAAAACGCACGATGAATTGCGGCTCGCCCAGAACCTTGCCGCACGCGAGAGGATGATCGGTCCTGAGGACCCGCAGGAATCGACTGCCGAGGAACAGGGCGAAATCATGGAAATGGTACAGGGTTCGCTGAAAAACCGTGTGAATCTCCCTCCTGTGGAGGCGGGAGAAGAAGGGATGTACAGTAATACCCGACGTCCTGAACCAGAATCGGTGGATGCGTCATCAATGGCTCCGAAGGAGGATGACAACATGGTGTTTGACCCGAGTTGGATGTTAAAGGCAGCTAATGCAGGTCCCAATCAGAAGAAACCGAAACAGGATCCAAGTAAAATTTATCTCGGCGATAAGCCGCCTGCTCCCTCCAAGAAGTTTCCTGGAATGACCAATCTCGGTATTGAGAACGAAGCCAGCCCTCCGGGAGTGACCAGTGCGGAAGAACTGGGCGATCTGATTGGCGATTTGATTGGCAAGGCCGAGCCGCTACCCCCGAATTTCGAAGATAACAGCTTGTGGGTGGACTGGCAGATGTTTGCGGAACCAGGTGCAGTCGGGCCTGCCGCGGGTCCTCTCAGCGCCAGTTCGGCCATCGCGTTTACAGGGAATACCCCGCCTCCTCCCAAGAACGTCGGCGGTGCTTCGCGCAGCGGTCGCGATGGTGGGCTTTCCGACGGCAAGGTCGTGGATGACACCTATGATTCAGCTCCGAATCCCGATACCTATAAAGCAGGCAAGGAACGGGTTGCGGATCAGGCTGGCCTGATGACGGCAAAAGATCCTGATGGCGAGACCAGCGATCCCTCCGTTGGAACGGGAGGGAAGAAAACAGATCGTAAGAACACCACCTTCAACACGTTGGATATGGGTGAGCTGAACCATGATGATCTGGATAAGATATTCAAGGATAAGGTGGAAGACAGTCATTCTCTGGTGGATCGCAAGGGGCCGCCGTTGCCTCCCGAACTGGCTGAAAAGCTGTTTGATCACGCCGTCAAGGTCGATCAGGTACTGCATCATATCAAGGCGATCAAAAAGGAGCTGAATACGGTGTTCCTGCCACCGAGCGTGGATGCGCTGATGGAAGAACTGATGATTCAGACGGGACAGTTGCGCACGAAGCCCACGGAGGAATTGGTGCGCAAGCACAAGGAAACCCTGGAAAAACTCAGATCCGCAGTTCTGGTATCGGTTCAGGCACAAAACAAATTCCAGCCGAGTATGCCCAGAGACCAGATCGTACAGGGTACAGTGATTGATTCGCCTGCGCGCCAGCCATTGCCTGGCTACGAGAACGCGGTGGAAGACTACTTCAATTTAATTACGATCGCTCGCTGATAGTTATATGAGACTGTTTAAGATTGGTATTGTTTTTTTCTGTAGTTGGGTTGTTGGTTCCGTATGGGCACAAAGCGATTTGGAGACATCCATCCGCAGTATTGTCTATACCCCCAATGATTTGCATGGATTTCCTGAGGCGGCATACGGCAGCCTGTTGGGTATTCATGCTCAGGCAGCGGATGGTCTCTATATTCACGAGCCTATGGATTTGGTTGTCGTGGCACGGAAAAACTATAGTGATCGGAGCATTATCCTGGATTTTTACCGTCTCAGTATGCTGTTGCGCACTCCTCCATCCGCCCGCAAACCAGTCCAGTCGTTTCCTGTGACCATTGGTGAGGTGTTGACCAAGGAAGGTATGTCAACAATAGTAGATATCTCTTTTCATCCGACTCAGCCTCTGATCTACATGCGGCTTCGCGGGATCAATGTAGGCAACGAAAAAGAAAAACAGGATTTGTTCCGCGAGCATTACAAACAGCCGTTCATCATTTTTCGCTGGCGCAATAATCAGGCGACCATGGTATTTCGCTCCAACTTTCCCGCGGGAGTCGACAGTAACAGTGGAGGAGAAATGTTTGTTCCTCATCGTGGCGATCGCATGTATTTTGGCAATGTGCTCATTCCTCCCACGCGGGCCAATAGGAACAGGGGTAACAGACAGGCTACTATGGCGTGGATACCGCTGGGTCCCGATGGACTTCCGACCGCAGCGGCGGATCAGTTGGAGTTTGAGTCCATGACAGACATTTCCATGTTGACTCCATGGCAATTTAACTTCGGCAGGCAGATGCTTGAGATCGAAAAAGATATTTATCTGGTCTCCTCCGCCATTGGTCCCCTTATTTTTAATCCTGCTTTCCGCCGATCTCCAGTATCATCTGCCCATGGTGGGAGAAGAAACGATTGCTGGATTGCCTATAATCGCAAGTATCCGAGTATCTATTTTGCTGAACCTGGTACACAGAGATTTGGTCGTGCAGGGTATCTGAATGGAGCGTATACGGATGTCCTGCAGGAAGGCTGGACAGGCGGGTACAATATAACCGGAGCGCCTGCGGTCATGTCCAGATATAATATTCTGGTAGTCCCCCATGGTTTGGGGATTCTGGCCATATCCCTGGATGAATTCGGGCGCCTCACTCCCCGCGCCTATATATATCGGGTGAGTGGTGGTGTCAGCAATGTTGTATATCACGAGGCCAGCGGTAAACTGATCTATACCACGCATAACCAGTCGGCGGTGCGTTAAACCATGAATGTGTTATTTCGGAAACCGATGAAGACAAGAGGTTCAATTAACGGCGCCATTGCCACGGTATTGCTTATCGTTGCCTGCTGGGGACTGATGGGAATCAGCAGCCTGTCGGCCCGCACCTTGTATTTTACCGAACAGGATATGGTGGGGACTGCCGTTATCTCTGCCGATGCGCCCGATCTTTCGTGGGCTGCAACGTCGTTGGGTGGAGGAGCTTATACGATGGACAAGGTATCCCTGTCGTTGAATTCCACCCTGCTGATTCGTTTCCCGATAGAAGCCATTCCCGCAGGATACCGTATTGTGCGGGCGGAATTATCGATTCCCGTGGAGCAGGTAGTGGGGGGCAAGGATCCTATTTTGATTGTGCGTCGCATGCAGGGGGAGTGGGGTATGGGTGTCAACTACAAGTACCGTACACAGTATCCCGAGAAGGAGGAGTGGGAAGAGCCTGGCGCCAAGGGGACGGTAAAGGACAGGGCTGCGTCACCGTCTGCTGCGGTCAAGGTGGCGGGTGGC
>CAZYDZ010000168.1:0-5104 GCA_964646535.1 uncultured Opitutaceae bacterium | reverse complement strand
CTGGCCGGAACCGATAATACCCGTTCAAAGGCATTCACCGCGTCCTGATCACAATTGGAACCTGGAAACTGAAGTACTGCTATGGTCATCAAGAAAAGGTTTAAGCCAGAGAACCTAATCTGACCTCCCCTCTCCTGTCGAGCGTCTTTCCGTGTTTTCCCGAACTTTGCAGCCAATGAGATTCCATTTGCGACAAGCCCCAAAATTTCATAGATAGAGACCCCGTCCTATGGGTGCGAACCCGATGCGTAAAACGGATTGTGCCGCAGTTCTTCTCCTACCGAGGTCATCGGACCGTGCCCTGGGCACAATATGGTGTTTTCAGGCAAGGAGAGGATTTTCTGACGATTCACCCGCAGCGCGGATTGCCACGCATTCGGCGCCCCTCCCATCGAACCGCTGAACAGGGCATCACCAACAATCGCTACAGGGCGGGACAGCCCCGACACGACATAGGTGGTACCCCCTGCCGAATGGCCGGGGGTAAAACGCACCTCAATGGTCAAATTGCCAACCTGATAGACATCCCCTTCTGTCACAGGTTCGGTTTTTCCTCCGCTATAAGACTCATCCTGATGCAGATAAACAGGCGCGCAAGGCGCATCAGCCCGTAAATCATCCAATGCGGCCACATGATCAGGATGGGCGTGCGTTAACAAAATCAGATCTAGGTTCAAATCATGTTTTTTCAGAAAATCCAGCATCGGATCCGCATCCGCACCTGCATCCATGGCCACCGCCTGACGGCTTTTCTCATCCCAAATCACCCATGAGTTCACCGTCATGTCCTCCCATGTGGTGGTAAACTGTTGTAATCCCCGTATCTGTACAGGGACAGGACGCCACGTTTTCTTTCCAGTATCACACAGGGCATCGGCATCCAATCCCAGAACCAATGCCAGACGGCGGGCCACATCTTCCCGAAACTCCCCCTGCCTGGCCTGCTCCAATTCTTCCCTGGTGATTCCCGTCACCTCCATCAGCACAGCATCCTGAATTTTCAGGCCTTTTTGGGCCTTTCCAATAATGTCTCCATACAAGTCTTCCAATGGCAACTCCATACTCCTACTCTCCTATATCCAACTTCCATTGACAAGGCTGTATCCCTCTTTCTCTGTGACAATCAGGTAACATTTTCGCAGATAAAGGCTCACGCGAAGCCCCCTCACTTCCATGAAAATCTGGCTCCATCTGCGGTCCTTTCTTCAAACGATACCAGTCTCATTCCACAAGGGGGCGTTGACAGAGCGATCTCCTCTCCCCAACCTGAAACTCATACTCGTTATGAGCTCCCTGCAACAACTGATTGATTTGCACCGCACACTGGTCGAAATCCCCAGTGTCAACCCTGGGTTTCGCGATGGCGGCGGGGAGGCTCTCCTCACTGATTTCCTGGAACAGGAAGCGCTGCGGCGCGGTTTTCGCTTACATCGACAGGAGGTCTTCCCCAACCGACACAATCTGTATGCGCGTATTGGCGCTCCCGATAAGCCCGCCTTGCTACTGGAAGCTCATCAGGACACGGTAGCGTTGCCGCCACAAGGCATGGTAATGCCTCCCCGCGCGGAAGCAGACCGTCAACAGCGCACCTATGGCCGCGGAGCCTGTGACACCAAGGGCTCCCTCGCCGTGTTTTTCCATTTGTTCTCGGAGTGGGCGCAGCACCCCGAAAGGCTTCCCTATCCTATCGTTTTTGCCACCACAGTAGACGAAGAGTCTCACCAGACTGGAGCGTTTCGACTAATGGAAGTAGTCGGTCCTCTCGCTGGAGCCATTGCTGGAGAACCAACCCAGGGAGACATCATCCACGCCCATAAAGGCAGCTATCGCACTGACTGGAAAGCATTGGGCAAGGCCTCACACAGCTCAACGCCCGACCTGGGCGACAACGCCATTTACCGCATGGCCGAATCCGTACTGCGCCTCCGCACTCTGGCCGGCGAATTACGAGCCAGACCTGCAGATTCAGTTCTGGGCCACGGTTCCCTCAGCGTTGGCATTATTGAAGGGGGTGTCGGAGCCAACATGGTTCCCGACTCCTGCACGGTCTATATAGACCGACGCGTACTGCACAATGAATCGGAAGACGACGTGGTTCAGCAAATCACCGATGCAGTGACTGGCGGCTCCCCAGAATACTTCGAGAAAATATCGGAACGTTTCCGCAAAGGGATACTTCTCCCCGCCGAACATCCATTCTGCAAATCCCTAGCTATGGCCTCCACCGCAATCAAGGGACACTGTGAGTTTATCAAAGCCCCTTTCATGACCAATGCCACTGCCTATACGGCAGCGGGTGTCCCCAGCCTGGTGTTTGGTCCAGGCTCCATTGAATTAGCTCACACCAAGAACGAGTATATTGACTGGAGCGAGCTGGAACAGGCTGAGCAGATTTTGAGGTATTTTGTCGAACACAGTCCACACAGGTGGATTGTGGGATTATAGACCCCATAGGACCTATTAATTTATAAGCTCCCTAGTCTGCCATTACACCTACCCCTTATATTTCCGCTCTACCAGCCGCTCTTTCCCGAAATAGTATTGCCTGCAACTTCGATTATTTGCTTCCAATACTGGAACTATCTTTCTTAACCTAGGATCTCTATGCAAAAAGTAGCCGTTGTAGGATTTGGATTCATGGGTGGTATGCACGCCCAGATTTATCACGCACTGCCCAACGCAAAGTTGGTTGGCGTAGTCGACACCAATCGCCAGAAAGCGGTGGATGGCCTTGCCAAGGTGGGCATCGAAGCTCCCGTCTTCGCCTCTATCGCCGAACTGCTGCAGAAAACGGAAGTCGATGTCATCGACGTTTGCCTGCCAACCGATCTGCATAAACAGGCGGCTCTGGAAGCCATTGCCGCAGGCAAGTCCCTGTTCTGTGAAAAACCGTTGGCGCTGACTGCCAAGGAGGCCCAGGAAGTGGTTACCGCCGCGGAAAAGGCAGGCACCCTGATGCAGGTCGGGCAAGCGATCCGTTTCTGGCCGGAATACCAGGCGCTGGAAAAAATCTATCGATCTGGCGAACTCGGCAAGCTGGTCAGCCTGACCCTGCAGCGCCGCGCCTCCACTCCTTCCTACACGGAAGGCAACTGGATTCTTGATCCGAAACGCTCCAATGGCGCGACACTCGATCTGCACATTCACGACACCGATTTCGTATTGCATTTGATCGGCAAGCCCAAGGCCGTAACCTCTACTGGTAGTCACACTGCCCGCGGCTGGGATCACATTAACACCATTTACCACTTCGACGATGTCTCGGTACAGGCCGAGGGCGGCTGGGATTATCCTGCGGATTGGGGCTTCCAAATGGCGTTCCAGGCCCTGTTTGAAAAGGGTGCAATCGAATTCGACAGTACCAAAAACCCAGGTCTGGTCATCACCCGCGCAGGCTCCAAAACCGAACCGTTGCCATTCCAGGCTCCATCCATCGGTACTTCCAAGTCCGGTACAGGTAACCTCTCCTCGCTCGGCGGCTACTGGAACGAACTGGAATACTTTGTGGATCACCTCGAAAAGAAGCAGGCTCCCACAATCGCCACAGGCAAGCAGGCTCTGGAATCCGTCATCACCGTAGAAGCGGAAATCCAATCGGCTGCCACAGGCAAAACGGTTTCTCTCTAAGCTCGATTATCACACTTTAATTAAATCCTACTATGAAAATTGCAATCAGCACATGGTCTTTTCCAGGAGACTGGTCTCTGGAAAAACAGTTGACCACCACTGCAAAAGCTGGCTTTGCGGGGTTCGAAATTGATCTGACAGAGGGTGGCGCGGTCAATCTGAACTCCTCTGCGAGCGAACTCGCAAACGTGCGCAAGACATTTGCTCAGCACAATCTGGAACTGACCAGTCTGGCCACTGGCCTCTACTGGGGTGCCAATGCGGCTTCAGCAGATGCTGGCATTCGCAGCAAAGCGGACGCCATTCTGAAAAAACAACTGGAAGCCGCTGCGGAACTGCAGGCTGGCGCTATCCTGGTGGTTCCTGGCGCTGTCGGTGTGGACTTCATCCCTGACTGCGAAGTCGTTCCCTACGACAAGGCCTGGGAACGCGCCTCCGCGTTTATCGAACGCGCCCTGCCCATCGCCGAAAAACTCGGTGTAGTCATCGGTATCGAGAACGTCTGGAACAAGTTCTTGCTTTCTCCATTGGAAATGAAGTCCTTCGTGGATCAGTTCAACTCCAAGTTCGTGAAGGCCTACTTCGACGTCGGCAACACACTGGCCACCAGCTATCCTGAACACTGGATTTCCATCCTCGGCAACCGCATTGAGCGCGTTCACTTCAAGGACTACCGCCGGGCAGTCGGCAGTGTGGACGGCTTCGTGGACCTGCTATCCGGCAATGTCAACTGGCCAGCGGTTACTCAGGCACTGAAGGACAGCGGCTACAACGGCTGGGTCACTGCGGAAATGATCCCGCCTGTCCCCTTTTACAAACATCACCCGGAAGTGCTCATTGACAACACTGCCAGGGCCATCAAGAAGATCCTCGGACTGTAATCCAATATCTGTATGGAGATTCAACTTTCCAAAGTTGCTTGTCCAAGATTGCCACAGCCTCCTCCCTCGTTGGCGGAGGCTGTTTCTTTCTCGGAACAACACAGCGCTCCTCGCCTGGTACTCTACCCCATGGCGGAAAAATACCCGTCCGTGGAACGCCCGCGGATTAACCATTCCGAAGTACGTATCGGCTGGACTCCAGACGCCCTCTGGGTGTACGTGGTCATGGAGGACATCGATATCCATAACAGTGCAACGAAACTGAATGAAGATACCTGGGCCACGGGTGACGTTTTCGAGGTCTTTATCCGCACTGCTGAAAATACCCGCTACTGGGAGCTGCATGTCACTCCCGAAAACCAGCACCTGCAACTCTGCTGGCCCAGCAAGGACAGTATCCACGAAATGGTGAAAAATAAAACGGGCCTGAAACCCTACTATGTGTGGGAACCTGCTTTCGAATCCTGGACCCATGTGGAATCGACAAAAAACCAGTGGTCCGCTCTGGTCAAACTCCCCGCCGAACTGCTCTACCAAAACAAAAAAATCGAAAAGGGTGACAAATGGTACTTCTCCTTCTGCCGCTACGATTGCAC
>CAZYDZ010000167.1:0-5125 GCA_964646535.1 uncultured Opitutaceae bacterium | reverse complement strand
AGGGTACCCTGGCGGTAGCCAGAGAGGAAGTCTGCGTAGCGGGTTCGCCATTGGTGCAGTTTTTGCAGGTAATGATCCGGGTCGTAGGGGCGCGTGGCTGGATCGAACAGAGCGATGGGTACGGCGCGCTGCCAGTCTGGTTGGCGCGCTTTTTCACCCGGTGTGATGTAGTAGCGTACGAGGTCTCCCATTTCTGGAAGCGGGTTTTGTTGCAGTGCGGCTTCCAGGGCAGCCCTGCGCGGCTTTTTACTGTTTTCCACCTGTTTCTGATAGGTGAGCGGGGACATGCTGAGAAATTCGGAGCGGCTCAGATCTTTAATGGGTATGGTTTGATCCAGAATTTGTCGGGTAATTACTTCGATCTGTTCTGAAGGGTTCTGTTCGGTGGCTCCCAATAGCCATGCGATCAGGTTTTCAGTCAGGTCCTTGAGGAAAGGTTCCATTCCCCGCGAGCGCAGGGCAGAGCCGCGAATGATCACTTTGCCGTCCTGATAGAGCGCGTAGTTTTTTGCCTTGTAGCAAAACATGGCTTCGTAACGTCCGCCGAGTTCGAGATCAATCCCGTCTGGCAGAATGGCAGATATTTTCTTTAACAGACCGTCTGGCTGGTCGAAATATTCCGAACTTTGCAGATACAATCCATCCGTGTCCGCTTCCAGTACCCGTACCCCTTGCCGTTCAAATTCTGCAATCAGCTTTTGCAAGAGATCCCTCCCCGCTGCGGTCACGTCTGCTGCAAGGGCTCCGTCGCCGAAACGCGCCTCTGAAAAGCCGAGGTAACCGTAAAAGGAATTGATCAGGATTTTATAGGAGTTTTGTCTGGCCTGGTATTCCCGTTGCAGAATTGGATCGGGTTCGCGTTGGGCCAGTTGTTTGAAACGAAGACGTGTTGACCGCAGTTCTTTCAGTAGTGGCAGAAACATGCCGAGCGGATCACTGTCAGGATTGCGGTCAATCCACAGCAACAGGCTCGGGTAGAGTGATGCCACGTCAAAGTGTAATATTTTTTTAAATACACCCTCCGTAAAGCTTCTGCTGAATCCGCCCTCAAATGATTCCACAAAGGATTTCTCGGGCAGCGCATATCCCTTTTGCAGATAGCGTTGCAGTAGCAGTGTGTCCACTTTGGCTGCGGTTCCCCGCAGGGATGCTTCCTGCAGGGTCATCGGCAGGATATTGGCCTGCGAGATGTAGGTGGGCAGGAGAAAGTCAGCCAGTCCTGCCGTTTCTCTCAGATCATCGGAGAGGTAGCGTAGAAAAGTTTCCCGGTCCTGTTGAAATGCGTTGTCTATCTGGTTTCCAGGCAGGTAGGTACGCTCTTCCACATTGACAGTAATTCCTAACTCCCTGGCCACTTCCTTCAACCCGTAGGAGAGCAGATTGCGTTCACCGAGATCCCATAACTGAATCATCAGCCATGTATCGAAGACTGCTCTTCCAGGCATATCGCAACGCAGGAAGTCCACCCAGCGTTCCGCGATGCGAAGACGGCTGCGACGAAATGAAGCCTTCTGATCGAAGCGCCCCCATTGGCATGGAACACGCAGTCGTTTGCAGCGTTCATAGAGGTAATTGAGGTCAAAGCGGAAAATGTTATGACCCTCGATAACATCCGGGTCTAATTGATGCAGGTGGTGTTGGAATTGTATCAACAGCTCTCTTTCCGATCTATCGGTGTTCTCCTCAAGCGTCAGTAATTGTTCCTCGTTTCCCTGGCGCAACCCGATTGCAAGCACTCGGTCATCGGCCAGCTTGGGATTGGGAAAGCCGCTGGTCCCGCGTGTTTCTATGTCGAGCTGGCAGCGTCGAATGGCGTCGAAGGAGAGTCCGTCGAACAGTCGTATGCCCGTCTCCATCAGCCAGAATTGCTCCCAGGGGCGTACGGTCAGCGTCTGAATATTGGAGGCCCGAGCAGCTCCTGAAACGCTGGTCAGATCGGATGCCAGACGGGGTTGATAGAGCCAGTTTAATGCTCCGTCTCCATGCAGGCGTGTCCACAGGCCTTCCAGTTCGGGACACTCCCGTGCAAACCAGATTTGCGGGATGTAAGGTATGGTCCGTTCCCGTCGGTTGCCTTGTGCATCAGCCCAACAGCCGTGAATCACTCCTTCCGGCGAATACCAGACTCCGCAGAGAGAACCATCGGGGGAAACATCATTGGTCTGCTGGCTCATGTTCAAACATTGTGCGCAAGCAAGCAGTGTGTGTCAACGGGCCTTGCAAAACCGGTACTGGTACATTTAGGAACCGCAAAATCAATCGACATTCAGGGTTTACCCGTTGCTGGAAAGGGATATACCATTTTGACATGAAGTATAAGCAGGCGCCTGTTCGGTTTTATCTGGCTTCCTCCAACGCGCACAAGGCGCAGGAGCTGGCGGTACTGTTGCGGCAGGCAGGATTGAACGTGGAGGTCAGTTCTGCGAGAGAGCTGGGTGGCATGCCGAAGGTGGAAGAGAACGGGGATACTTTTGTGTGTAATGCAACGCTCAAGGCGTTGGCATTATGGCAGCAGGCCCCCGCTGGCAGCCTGGTACTGGCAGACGATAGTGGCTTGGAAGTGGATGCCCTGGACGGACAACCGGGTGTACATTCGGCACGCTATGCGGGGGGAGGTGCGACGGATGAGGATAATCGCAGAAAATTGTTGCTCGCGTTGGTAGGGGTGCCCGCGCCACAGCGCAGTGCCCGTTTTCGTTGTGTGCTGGTTCTGGTGGATGCTGACGGCAACATGCATGAGTTTGACGGTGTCAGTGAAGGCTCCATTTTGACCGTGGAACGTGGCAATGGAGGCTTCGGTTACGATCCGTTGTTTGTCCCACAGGGAGGGGAGCGCAGCTATGCGGAAATGGATCTGGAGGAGAAGAATCAGACCAGTCACCGTGCGCGGGCGGTGCAACAATTGGCAAGGTGGTATTCGCTGCAATGAGCCTTTCAAGGGAATCAGGACTGGTCAAATGGCAATTTGATTGGGAACTACTGCGTCAGCGTTCCGATCTTTCCGGTCTGGTAGGCGTGGATGAGGTCGGGCGTGGTTGTCTGGCGGGTCCCGTGGTGACGGGCGCGGTTTGGTGTGCTCGTGAGTTTTTCCAACAGCAACGGCAGCCTGGCTTTATCGATTATGTAAAAGACTCCAAGCAATTGACTCACGAAGAGCGTGTGCTGGCCTGGCAGGCATATCAGCAGTATCTCGCAGCAGGCCGACAAGACGTGCTGTTTGCATGGGGTATGGCAACGGTGAAGGAGATTGAGCAGAGGAACATTCTCGGAGCTACCCGTCTGGCCATGGAGCGGGCGGTTCTTAGGTTGCGACGTATGGTGACGGGGCTTGCTCCTGAGAATCCGCAGGAGTCACAGATGACACTGTTTGGTGAAAACCGGGACGGTAATGTGGCACGCGCGGGGTTACTGGTGGATGGACGTCCTCTCAAGCCATTTCCGTGGAAGCACTATGCCTTCCCCAAGGCCGACGACAAGAGCCTTTGTGTTGGGCTGGCTTCAATCGGCGCCAAACTGTTGCGCGATAGGCATTTGACGAGATTGGAGCAACGCTGGCCAGGATACGGTTTTGCCAGGCATAAGGGATATGCGACATCCGAACACCGACAGGCGATCATGCGTTACGGTGTACTGCCGATTCACCGCAGTTTATTTTGTAGAAAAGTAAAAGTGAATCCGCCTTTTTCGCAGTATGGGGAGATCCCGCCAACTTCGTAGGAGCGGCTTTATGCCGCCCAAGCCACGTTTGGGTCGCAGTGTGACCGCTTCTACAGGGATGAATGCATCTCTTACAGCGGAATCCTTGACTTGTGGTTGAAGCTGCTTCAGTATTTCTTTTCCCTGCTGTGTTCGAAGGGTTTTTTAACTGCTCTTTTCCGATATTTTTCCCAAGGGAGTCTAATGTGGCTCAGGATGTCATGCCGCACACCGGAAGGCAGATAGATTCACGGTGATTCCCACCTGAACATAAAGTGGATATCGAGCCAAGGGATTCTACGGCACAAGCGGGGCCCTTTCATTAGCTAAACTCTTTATCATGGTCCGACTGCTTGATTATGAACCAATGGTTGTCCGCCCCCGTTCGGGCGAGCCTGCTCCCTTGACGGCGATTCAGGAGGAGATTTTGGAGTGGAAGAAAAAGCGCAACGCGGTGATTCTTGCTCATAATTACCAGGTTGAATCCATCCAACGAATTGCCGACTTTGTCGGTGACAGCCTCGGACTGGCCTATCGTGCACAGGAAGCCAAGGCAGATGTGATTCTGTTCTGTGGAGTACATTTCATGGCTGAAACTGCCAAGATTGTAAATCCGCAGAGCACCGTATTGCTGCCTGATCTGGCTGCGGGTTGTTCGCTGTCCGATTCCTGTCCTGCCCCTCGCCTGGAAGCCTATCAGAAGGCAAATCCTGGCCTGTACACGGTTGCCTATATTAATTGCAGCGCAGCGGTGAAAGCCCTGTGTGATGTGATATGTACCAGCGGCAATGCCAAACGGATCGTGGAACATATTCCTGAAGATCGTGAGATTCTGTTTGTGCCCGATCAAAACCTGGGGCAATGGGTGAGCCAGCAGACGGGGCGCAAAATGCGTTTGTGGCCTGGAAGCTGCTATGCACATGTGCAATTTACCGTGGAGGCGCTGGCAAAGGTGCGTGCAACCTATCCGAATGCGCCGATTGTCGCCCACCCTGAATGTGTGCAGGCGGTGCGGGATGTGGCGGATGAAGTCTGCAGTACCGAGAAAATGGTGGCATTTGCGCGTGCTCAGACCGCCATGGAGATTATTGTTGTGACAGAATCAGGCATGCTTCACCGCCTGCAGCGCGAAGTACCCGACAAGACATTCATTGCTGGTCCGACTAATTCCTGTGCCTGCAACGATTGTCGTTACATGAAAATGAATACGATTGAAAAAGTGCGCGATGCCCTGCGTGATCTGTCTCCTGAGATTACGATGACAGAGGACATACGACAGCGCGCACTGATTCCGATTCAGCGCATGCTGGACTGGAGTCGCTGATGGTTTTGCATCATTTCTCCATGGAACAGGCTTGACGGATTCGCCCCGATTCCTGTAGTACTTTTACTTTTGCGCCAGAGTAGCTCAGTGGTAGAGCAGAGGACT
>CAZYDZ010000166.1:0-5151 GCA_964646535.1 uncultured Opitutaceae bacterium | reverse complement strand
GTACTGCGGTGATTCGCAGTAGTGACAATGCGAATACCTGGAGTGCCCCTGAAGAGTTTGTGCCGGTGCCGAAGCGTTCGATGATTCGTAATTTGTTTCGTACCAGTTGGGGAGAGTGGTTGTTGCCTTACCAGTATTATGAACCAGTTGATGGGAATTGGGAAGCAAGCGTACTCAAGGATGGTAGTTTGCAAACTCCGTGGAATGGCGTTTTGTGTGGACCGACGCCGAATGGTCCATGGGTGGATAGTCAGCGAATTCAAGGGGCCAAGGCGTGGGCTGAAGTGAATATTGCCGAGTTGTCTGATGGGAGGTTGGTGATGCTATCGCGCTCAAATGGTGCGGGGGTATTGTTGCGAACGGAGTCGCTCGATAGAGGGAAAACCTGGTCTTCTTATGTCCGTAGCGACATTCCAAATCCAGGAAGTAAGTTTCGTCTTTTCCAATTGAAGAATGGACGTATCGCATTATTGCACAATCCCAATGGGGTGACTCATGATGCCAACAGCAAGCCTTGGTGTACAGTAAACCGCAATCCATTGGCTCTTTGGATTTCAGATGATGACATGCGTACATGGGGATATCAGCGGATCATTACGGATTTTCCAGGCATGCTGGCCTATCCAGATGGAGAACTGGATACGGATGAACGGTTCATCCATTTCGCGTTCGATTACAATCGCCACGATGTCGTTTACTGGAAGATCGCTCTTCCCTGATGGAGGGAAGATCTGTGCGTGAATTACGTAGTCAGATTTATTATTGGAAGTGTGATCGACCTGCTACACTTTATGGAGTAGCACGCAGCAAGGATTCTAGTAGTGACGTGTTGTTGCCACAATTACTACGATTTTTAAAGGCTCGTTTCCAGGTTTGACTGCTTTGGTTAGTGTAGGCGCTAGTGGCTTCATCACACATTCAAGATGGAGCATAATGGCATCATATCCTTTGTACGTGTGGAAGATGGTCCAGAACGGGACACCCATTTGGATCTGAAGTCATGTGTAGTCCAAGTCGTTGCAAAAGTGGAATGCCTGTCCCGAAATTCTTGTATACGGATACATCGCGGTTGTATGTACCCTTTGCCGAGCAGGTGATCGAGTCTTTTGGGTGTCCTGTTTTGAATCTTGGATTTGTAAGGAAGATGTGATTGTGATTGAGACCAATAGCTGATCTCCCGTTGTTTACGAAGCGTGGGTGAGGGAGAGAATTCATCTGGTGGGAATGGGAGACGATCTGTACGAGAAGATTGAATATGAGTATTTCCTGATTGTACGTTGCAAGTGTTACGTGGATAAAGTGGAACATGCCTTGCAAGGCGGTGAGGTGAGTCAATCGATAGAGTCTGGTTATTGTGAGAAGAGGCTTGTTTGCTCGGTTTTCTCGAATGGGTGTGGAATGGCACAATGGCAGGACGTGAGAATGAGAGTGAGATTACCCTGGATAATGGTGTTGAGATCGGAATGCAGGATACCGCAATTGCCAGGGTGATTTTTGATCAGGTTGTTACAAAAAGCAAGGGAGTGCGCTACGTTTTTATTTCGGATGAGTGGTTGGGCTCGATCCGGTTTCACTGGAATGTCTCCAGTATAGAAAAATGATCCTTGTCTGTCTGATATCCCATAATGGAACGAATTGCTAATGGGTAAGGTGTGTTTCTCAAACAACCTATCCACTTATCCTCTATAGGAATATAACTTTCAGTTCACCGCTTACGACTGCAGGATGTTGGTTCTGTATTGGGTAGCGCTTTGCTTGAAATGATTTTTGAATTGCCGTGCGAATTGTTTGGGGTCTGTCCATCCCACTTGTTGACCGATTTCCGAGATGTGCATGTCGCGTGATACCAGCAAAGTGGCTGCGGTTTCGGCGCGAATTTTATTGAGATATTTCATTGGAGGAATCCCCGCCTGCGTCTGGAATAAACGGACGAGATAACTGGGATTAATTCGTAATTGCTGGGCAAGTACAGAGAGGCTCCAGTCGTGAGCCAAATTGCCGTTGAGCATTTCCATTGCCCGTTTTATCGAAGGATGGAGCGAGGAGGCAATGGGCTTGGGCGTGGATACTTGTTGAGCAAGGTTGCGAATTGCGGCAAAGAGAAACATCAGGTTACCGATGAGTTCCAGTTTGGCATCCTTTTGATTGGACAACAGTTGTATCTGAAGCAACAGATCTCTGGTGATTTTGAGCGACTTGGGGGCAAGATGCAGATGGTGAACATGTTTCCCTGTCAGGGGGACTTCTGTTCCAAAGTAATTTCTCAAGACAGGATCCTGGGTAACCCATGCAAGCTCGTTGGTCAGCATGGTCGGAGAGAAGAGACAGTTCACGAGCTCTAACTGGTGACAGTGGGAATAGCTGTGCCAGGAACCAATCGGGATGATGAACAGGTCTCCTGCCTGACAGGGATTACTTCCGGAAATCGTCACATGGTGGGCGCTTCCTGAGAGGATAAAAACAAATTCCAGGTAGTTGTGATCATGTGCTTCGATTTCCCGATGATCCCGTATGTGGGAGCAGTAAAACCAGTGTTGCAATGGAATGTCGATGCGTTTCACGATTTGTGGAGGGCCCGTATATATCATACCTTATGTCAAAAAATGAGAAGGGATCAAGAAAGCTCTGCCGTCAGGAGTTCGATGCATAAAGAACACAAAGACGACGGAACTGTTCTGTTTCTTGCAGAATTATATTGGGATTTTATCAAAATGTGTGGAATGCATGGAATTCGCTTGGATGTATCCAGGCGCTGGAGTTGAATTAAAACTATGTCTGAAAAGAACGTTCTGGCATATCAAGGATACAGGGATAACCATTATGGTTGCGATAGAATCTGGTGTCGTCCTCCGAATGATATGCATATGTGGGAATCCCCGCGATGTCATGTCATTTACGGGAACGTGTCCCTGCCTTCATGACGGCGACCCGCAGTAAGATTTACTATTGGAAATGTGACCGTCCGGCCGCATTGCATGGTGTTGTGCAACGCGATCAGATCACGGATGAGAGTATCCTTGCTGTTTTATATCCGTACTTGCAGAGACAGTTTCCTGGAATGCGTTCCTTGTATCCTGCGGGAAGCAGCGGCAACCATCGTACTTACTTGTTGGATCATGACGGTATCACCTCGTTTGTTCGCGTGGAAGACGGTCCGGAGGGGGATAACCATCTGGATATGGAATCGCGTGTGGTTTCCGCAGCAGGCAAGGCGGGAGTGCCTGTGCCCAAAGTTTTGTTCACGGACGCATCGCGTCAGCAGATCCCCTATGCGGTGCAGGTAATTGAGTATTTTGGGTGTCCTGATTTGAATCGCTGGTACAAGGAAGGTCGTTTGCCACTATTGCCGACAATGTGCGAGATTGGCCGTTCCATTGCCCGCTGGCAGAATGTTCCCGTGGGAGGATTTGGACCGTTTGACTTATCGGCTACAGAAAGCAACGGGAAGTTATGGGGGTATCACACGGAGTACGAAGTCTATTTCCGGTTGCATCTGGAGCGGCATCTGAGGCTGTTACAAGAGTATGGTTTCTTGACGGAAACGGAAGTGAAAGAGATTACATCTGTGATTAACACCTATGATGGATGGGGGGCAAACAAACAGGGGGTGTTGGTTCACAAGGATTTGGCTTTATGGAATATTCTGGGTACTCCCGAAGGGATACAGGCATTCATTGATTGGGATGATGCGATTGCTGGGGATCCATGTGACGATCTTTCCCTGCTGGCCTGCTTTCATCCTGCGGATGTGGTGCAATCGGCAATTGATGGATACACGAGTGTTCGTGAATTGCCCGCCGATTTTATTCGTCGTTTCTGGCTGCATCTATTACGTAATATGATTGTGAAAGCAGTGATTCGTTGCGGCGCCGGATACTTTGATGAGGATCGGAGTGCGTTTTTGATGACACCGGGACAGAATGGTCCTGCGTTTCGCCAATACACCTATGAAAGATTGCTCACGGCTTGTCGTGGGTTGTGCGAATCCCGTCCTATTACCGATCTATGAATATCCCATCACGAGAAAAGCTGCGCAGCAAAACGGAGTGTTATGGCACCTGGCTCGCCTCTGGTTCGCCAGTCATTGCCGAACTGGCTTCCCTGTGTGGTTTGGATTGGTTGTTGATGGACATGGAACACGGTTTTCTCACGGAGGCGGATCTACTGGCCAATCTGCAGGCAGTGAGAGACAAGGGGAGTGCGGTAGTGGTGCGTGTGCCTGGTCATGAGGCTGGTCTGATCGGAAGAGTCCTGGATTGTGGCGCGGATGCCATTATGGTGCCCCATGTGGAGAGTGCAGAAGAGGCGAGGGCACTGGTGCAGGCCATGCGTTATCCTCCCTTTGGCAAACGTGGCTACTCTCGTTCAGTCAGGGCGTGTGATTATGGTTTGGGTGGTACGGAAAACAGCCAACCGCCGTTGTTGCTGGTCCAGATCGAAAGTGTGGCTGGAGTGGATAATGTGGCAGAGATTGCTGCCGTCGAGGGAGTGGATGTGTTATTTGTGGGACCAGCAGACCTGAAACTGAGTCTGGAGGTGGAGTCTTCGGGCAGAGGGCTGTCCTATGAAGAGTCCCTGGATCTTGTGGTAAAGGCAGCCCGGCAGGAGGGGATCCAAACGGGTATTCTCGTGCGCGATCGCAAGGATCTGCCGGTATTGTTGGAGAAAGGTTTTACAGTGATTGCGATTGATTCAGACCTGTCGCTTTTGAGAACAGGCTTTCTGTCTATCCGGGATGAGTTATAAGGACCCACCGGTTTCGTCGATGATAGGAGTGCTTAAATTTCGTTTTTCCGGTGTTTTGATGAGCGGTATTGCGGAACAGACATGATCTGTGAATGCCTGCATGGCTCGTGTCAGTGGATAGCGTGAGGAGTGGACCAGAGCGATCCTGCGGAAAAAACCATTTTTACCCAGGCGGCGGTGAACGATTTTGCGTTTGGAAAGAAAAGGAATGGACATGGCGGGAGTGAAGGAAATTCCCATGCCGAGTTCGACCAGCATTTGTACGGTTTCCAGTTGCGAGCTGCGAATGGAGACGCGGGCGGGTGGCCCCTCAATCCGATTGCAGACCTGAAGCGCCTGTTGGCTCAGGCAGTGCGCTTCCTGCATGAGTACCAGGGGATGGTTTTTCAGATCGTCCATCGTAAT
>CAZYDZ010000165.1:0-5185 GCA_964646535.1 uncultured Opitutaceae bacterium | reverse complement strand
GATTACACATCCCACAAGAGGGTCCATCGAATATCCCGAGTGCGGAGCGAAATAATTCACAGGCATATACCCCCAGTGATAGGTGGTCGGCGGCTCCCCATCATTTTGATGCAAGGGCTGGAACTCCACCGCATTGACAGGGGACTCGTGCAAATAGCTTCCCCTGCGTGCAATATGACGCTGCAAGGCGGCGTAGGAAGGCTGTGTATTGGGGGAATGATCCCTGGCAAGCAGATCGGCAACATGAGCTTCCATGATTACCAGATCCTGCCATGCGTGGGGAGTATAGCGCTTTGAAGGGCTTACCTTTTTCGGATGAGGCAATACAATCCCTGGACCGTTACGTCCGACGACAGCCAGGGCATACGGATCCAACACCAGATGACTGGAATCAAAATGGGTCCATTTGCTCCCTCTTCTTCCATGCACGTAATAGCCGTAAAACGCGCCTTTCCAATCCCCTGTCAATACGACGTTCCAGGTGCCTCCCGACTCTGGCTGCATCGGGAATAGGGTCCACTCCCGAGAATTGGCCATCACTCCAATCGCCAGTTCCACATGGGTCGCCCGTGGGGCAAACAATCGGAATGTCGTATGTTTCTCCCCGTACAAAGCCCCCATCGGCAGGTCATTCCCCATCTGTAAAAAATGCCCGCCTGGCTGCAACGGGATACCCTCGTGATGCCCCTGCTCTTTCCAAAGTACCGTTAAGTTGCTGCTAAAAGGAAGAGGGATATCGCTGACAAAACCATAGATGAAACTCTTGCGCGCCCAATCGATCTGATAATTGATGTTTTTTGCGCCGTCTTCGACGCGCACGGGCGACTCCCAGTCAGGACCGATCCACACCCCGTCCGATGTCACAAACTTGAATTCACTGCCGTTATTGATCAGCTCTTCCACTGGCACGTTCAAAGTCCAGACTTTCTCATTTTTCCAGCACCCCCGCTTCATCTGCCATTGCGGATTTCCAAGCGCATTCTCCCAACCATTAAAACTGCCTGCAACATAGAGTGCATCCCCCTTGGAAGCCTTTCCATTCACCCGCGCACAAGACAGGACAAACGTGACATCACTCTCCCCTATTGTGTATCCACAAATTAATGCCGATTGCAGCCTGCTCAACGCATGCCAGTTTACAGACTCGCAGGGCAATCCCTCCAATTCCATCGGGGGCAGTCCCCCTCCTTGCCATTCCCTCCACAGCGCAACCCAGCCCGTATGTTCACTGGAACTCCACGCACACTGCAACCAGCCTGTAACATCCTCAGAATCGCCCATCACGCCTCCCATTGCCTGCTATCTGGAATCAAAAAGTTCACAATGAACATTCAAGCAACAGACCATTTTCAGGTAAAGCCAGAAGCGCCTTTGCGTGAGGCTTTTATTAATCCCGTGCAAACCCGCGAAGAACCGGACAAAATATCCTCTGTAAAAACCTGCGGTCATCTGTGGTTTCTCAATCCCGTGACAGAATTCCCGACAAGATCGGGATCTGCGACCCGAGCTAGTGTTTCCAGGTATGACGGATATCCAGACCGCGCAGCAAGTAGACCGTTTCCTCAGCCAGATTAACTGCGTGATCCCCGATGCGCTCCAGCGATTTTGCCACCAGAACAACATTCAGCGCATCCATTCCCTGACTGCCGCCTCCTGCAATGCGGGAAGCCATCTCCTGGTAAATCTCCCGATGCAGCGTATCAATCGGCTTGTCACTGCGGCACACCTCCATGGCTTTTTCCTCATTTCCTTCGAGAAAACAATCCATTGCCTTCTTCAATATGACTGCGACCAGTTCGGACATCTGCACCAGGTTCGGGCAAAAATCGCGCATTGTAACAGAAACCAGACGATCCACCCGCTTGGCAATACTGCTTGCTTCATCTCCCACACGCTCCAGATCATGTCCCACCTTGGATCCTACCATCAACAGGCGCAGATCACTGGCAACAGGGGCACGCAAAGAAATGTAGCGCACGGCTTCCGCGTCGATCTCCACTTCCAGTTGATCCAATCGATCATCATTTTCCCGCACCTGTTTCGCCAGTGCGACGTCGCGTTCCAGCAAAGCCCTTGATGCGTTGCATACCGCATCAAAGGCCAGCTCTCCCATTAAAATCAGGCTTGATCTGAATTGCTCCAGCTCTTTTTCAAAAAAACGTTTTGTAGGCATAACTCGTCTGCTGAATGCCACCGTACTGCATTTTCAGGGGAAATTGAAACTTTTTTACGGCATCCACGGCAGATTTCACATGGATGACACACAGCCTTTACGAAAATGTCATTTTTCCACGATGACAGCCGTTATTTCAGGCATCATCCATCCATTCTCCTTCAGAGTACTCGCTCAATCCGATCAATGAACTCAATTTGCCAAACAGACGGGCGGGGTCAAATTCGGGAGAAAATCCTCCCACCACCTGGTCAAATAGTTCCCTTTTTTCCGCTTTGAGTCGTTGAATACGATCCTCCACTGTTCCGCGCGTCACCATCCGATATACAAACACATTATTCGTCTGCCCAATACGGTGTACCCGATCCACGGCCTGATCCTCCACGGCAGGATTCCACCACGGATCGAGAATAAACACGTAATCTGCGGATTGCAGTGAAATCCCCGTGCCGCCTGCCCGCAGGCTGACCAGAATCACACCAGATCCCTGTGCTCCCTGAAATTCCCGGACCGGGCGGGAACGATCTGTGGTTTTTCCCGTCAACATCCAAATCGGCAATCCTTTGATGCGCTGGTTCAGCATCAGTTTTACACGATCCAGCAGGGTGACAAACTGGCTGAAAATGACTACCTTGTGATTGCCTGAAGTGAGTTCGAGAACCTTTTCCATCAGGACTTCCAGCTTGCCACTGTGAAAGTCCTGCTGACTGGTCCACGGTAATAAGGCCGGATCACAACACACCTGGCGCAAACGGGTCAACAGGGTGAAAAAGCTCATGGAGCGCTCCTTCAGTGTCGATGGCAGATTGTCCCCCAATTGACGCAACCCTTCCTGACTGATCCGCAGGTACTCCTCACGCTGTACGGGAGTCAATGGACAGATCAGATCCATTTCCACCTTATCAGGCAATTCACGCACCACATCACGTTTGTTCCTGCGCAGGACAAACGGGGCAATCTGCCAGCGCAGACGGCGCAGGGTACGATCTGAATCCTCCTGCATGTTCTCCTCGAACTTCTTCTTTGAGCCGAGCAATCCGGGCATCAAAAAGCGGAACAAAGTCCACACATCACGCGCGCGATTTTCAACGGGAGTTCCCGTCAACACAATCCTGTGATCCGCGCGAATATTCCAGCACGCCAATGTCACTTTTGCGTGTGGATTCTTGATTAACTGTCCCTCATCAAGCACCGCATAACCAAACTGGACTTTATCCAAATGGGTGCGATGACGCCGTAATTGCGTGTAGCTGGCTACCCAGATCACGGAAAGACCAGGGTCAGACAGAAAATCCTCTCCGCTCTTCAACACGCGTATCTCCCACTCTGGAGCAAAACGGGCAAATTCCTGTTGCCAGACATACACCACGCTGGCGGGACAAACAATCAGATTGGGCTTTCCTACCACTGGGCGTGTTGTCAACAGGGTAATCGTCTGCAAGGTTTTCCCAAGCCCCATTTCATCCGCCAGCAAGGCGTGACACTCATGGTCGCACAGATGATGCAGCCAGAGCACGCCTTTCTTCTGATATGGACGCAGGACATCGGGCAGATCCCTGTCGGGCAATTCAGAACTTTCCAAACGAGCTGACCACTGTGCCAACTCCGATGAAAGGGATATATCCAATTGTTTTTCCCGAAACAAAGACAGTAACAGGTACTTTGGCAGAATGGCTGAATTTTTGTTGTTGCTGAGCTGCATCCACTCCACCACTGCATCCAAGCGCTCCTCAGGAACCTTGACCAGTCCGAGGTCCGGCAACAGCAAAAAGCCTTTGCCCTGGTTGAGTAGCTTGAAACGCTCCAGTGCAGTCAACTCACGGCCGCGCACTTTCATGGACCAATCAATCCTGATTTGCCCATCTCCCGCGGGAGTAGCCCACGCCTCTATCTGCAGCCGCTGAATCCCCTCTTTTAAAAACTCCACACGGGGATCCACCCTGACCTGAAATTTCTTTTGCCACTCAGGAAGTCCCCGTTTTACAAACGCGGTAATCACAGCCGGATCTTCCAGCACATAGCCTTTCAATTCGCCATTAAGCACAAACTGTGATTTACGCACCAAAGAAGCGAATTGAATCAGCGATATGCGTTCGTCGGAAACCTTCACCGTTGATTTCTCACCATTGCCTGGCAGGGCGGAAACACGCTTGTCTCCCTCCAACCAGAATGGGCGGCATACCAGATATCCCTCCTCTGGAACAATATCCAGCTCCAACACTCTCCTGGCTGTGGTTGTCTGTTCATTTTTTTTCTCCTTCGGCTCCTGACTGGGCCGCTCTTCTTCCTCCTCAATGGCTTCTTCCCCATCAACCAATTCATCAACTCCCTCTTCGGGGGTCACAGCAGGGGTTTCATCCGCCACCAATTCTTCAATTTCGTACAGTCCCGCCACCGCCAAAGGATATCCCAGGTCGGCACGCGGATGGGAAACCCGCACCTCCATCTCCCCCTTATGCCAGTCAACGACCACATAATAATCATCATTGCCATCGCGCCCGCGGATAATTGCATCTCCCTGTGCCAATTCGATCTCCTTCACATCCCCCGCACGGTACAGGCGGCGTCCCACTTCCAGGTCATAGGAGCGAAACAACTCCTCCCAGTTTCTCTGTAACTGACGAAACCAGTACTCAAGAGCCTTTCCGCTGTATACCCGTTTGGTGCAGGATAGGGGCATAGTGAATCACCATTTCACGAAATCGATCACAGATAAAGAACTTTTTCACCCATGAAGGATTTATCTTCCGCAAGCATTCCCCTTGCTATCCAGTAGACAATCAGACACTCTGAACCCCACTTTATCCATGGGCTACTGGCTGGAAACCTACTCTCCCTTGCTGCTGTTCCTGTTTCTAATCCAACTGGTAGGGGTCGCCGCAGCCATTATGGCCATCCTGGAAACCCGCACGGCACAGGGCGCCATCGGTTGGGCCGTCTCCCTTCTTACCGTCCCCTATCTCGCTCTTCCCGCATACCTGTTGTTCGGCGTCACACGATTTAATGGTTATG
>CAZYDZ010000164.1:0-5316 GCA_964646535.1 uncultured Opitutaceae bacterium | reverse complement strand
AAAACAGAATCCTGTTGACGGGGTCAACGCACAAATTGAAATCCTTGGGGTCCTTGGTGCCTTGGTGAGAGAATTTTTCCCTTCACACGAAAGGCCAGGATCGCCGATCAGGATTTACGGGTGCGCAGGTAACGGCGATAGAAAATTGCTGCGAACAGGAGAGAGAGCAATATTCCCGCAGCATGTGCAGGCTCAGGAATCAGATGCAGGGTTGCAACATCGCCGTTGGAGAGCGTGAATTCGATCAGAGCGATGTGATTCTTGTTGACCATAGCATCAGGCAACAAGAATGCAAAATACAGCAACTCGGTACTGGCAAAGGTAGGGTTGTTAATCACGAAATCCCAGGTATACGAGAATTCGTCGTTCGAATTGCCGCCATTACTGCGATCATTGATATTGTAAAAGTGCCCCGTGTCATTCGCATTCCACAGAGTCCAACTTGTATCGGGCGCGTTGTGCTGCCCAGCATCAAAACGGTACTGATACCACGCGGATTCGGGAACAGGGGCGGTATAGATACGGGCACTCCAGTTTGTGGTGGTGGCAATATCGTTCTTCTTGGTGTAATAGGTAAACCCTGCGATGTCTCCTATCAGCAGGTTTGTGGTGGTTTGAAACACCGCATTGAGATCAATGTACATCAGGGTGTTGCTGCTTCCAAAGAAAACATTCCCCTCAAAAGAACCGTCCCCTGGCGCAAGGGTATCACCAAACTCGGTGACACCTGGCCCCTGAATATCAAAAAGAGGATCATTCGAGTGCAGGTAATACACATAGTGAGTCTGTGCATTTATCAAACCGGGAACCAACACAGCCATCCCCAGAAACAGCAAAAACGATATACGGCAAAGAGAAAAACGGATTACACTCTTCATGATGGGCCAAATATTAGTTGCAACACTTATCAAGTCAAGAAACGCTTTCAGGAATTCATACGGGCCAAGGCTCAAGACAAGGGGCCTTGTTGCAGCTCCCAGTAACGCGCATACAGGCCACCCCTGGCCAATAGTTCGTCGTGGGTACCCTCTTCACAAATACGGCCGTGTTCGAGCACAATGATCTTATCCGCACGACGTACGGTGGATAGGCGGTGGGCAATAATCAATGTTGTACGATGTGACACCAGTTGATCAATCGCCTTCTGAATTTGCGCCTCTGTCTGCGTGTCCACGCTGGCAGTCGCCTCATCCAGGATGACCAGGGGGGGATTACGCAAAATCATACGGGCCAGTGTCAAACGCTGCTTTTCTCCCTGGCTGAGTCGAATACCCTTTTCGCCAATATCCGTATGGATTCCCTTCGGCAGACGTTGCACAAAATCCCATGCGGATGCCGATTGCAACGCCTCCATGACTTCCTGTTCCGTGGCTTCGGGACGCGCCAACTGGATATTTTCCACAACCGTACCGTCGAACAGAAAAGGCTCCTGGGCGACAAACCCGATCCGGCTGCGCAGGTCGTACAACGCCAGTTCACGGATGTCCATCCCATTAAAGCACACTCTCCCTGCCGTCGGATCATAGTAGCGCTGCACCAAATTTGCGATGGTACTTTTCCCTGCTCCTGTATGACCGACCAGGGCGGTAACCTTCCCCGCAGGCAGCGTCAGGGAGAAGTCGCGCAACACGGGATCGCGCTCCGGGTAGCAAAACTCCACCTGTTCCAGCGAAATCTGCAACTGCCCCTGCGGAAACGGTTTGGGCTGCTCTGCATCGACAATTTCCACTGGATAATCAATCACCTCAAACACGCGCTCCCCCGATGCCTTGGCGGTGGCAAACATGTGGTTCAGCATGTTCATCGAGTGAATCGGTGCATACAGCATCATCGTATAGAAACAAAATGCGACAAACTCCCCGTAGGTTAGCGCGGGCATTATATTCGCTGCATCCATTCCCTCGGGCGCAGGCAGCATCAGCCATCCACCCACACCGATCACAGCCACGGAGCCCATACTGGAAATCAGACTGGTGCCTGGTCCATAGATCGACCAGCGGCGCATCGCCTTGAGTGTGCTCACACGCAGCCTCATGGCAAACTCGCGAAACCGTCCCGACTCGCGTTCCTGCAATCCGAACGACTGAATCAAACGATTTCCCTGGATATCCTCAATCAACAAGGCATTGAGCGCCGCCGCGCTCTCGCGTACCTCGCTCCAGTTTTTGCGCGTCACTTTCATGTGAACGCGCCCGATCAGCACCAGGATCGGCACGGGTAAAATCACAAAGAAGGCCAACAACGGATTCATTGCGAACAGGAAGGCCATCACTCCGAGGATGGTCAGTACCCCGACCAACCCTTGTTCGATTCCGTCAATGATCGCCCGCTCCACGTGCTGCACATCCTCAATCACACGGGAAGCCACTTCCCCACTTTTACGCTGATCATAGAATGAGACTGGCAGTAGCATCAGTTTCGAATGTAAATCCCGGCGCAGATCGAGCAATACATGCTGCTCCAGAGAATTATTCAGGCGAATGCGTATTCCGTTCAACAGTTCGCGTAAAGCATAACAAAGCGTCACCAGAGCAACACCCAGCAGCAATTGAGGTTTGGATCCCGATTGTATCGGATTATCCATTACCCACTGGATCACCCGTGGTACCAGCATAAAAAACACGGTACTGCCAATGGCCATCACCAGGGTCCAGGCAAACAATCCCCGATACGCCAGGACATAAGTTGCCACCCGCCGCAATACTTTTTCTGGTTTGTTCTGTGACTTCATCCTGGCGGTCTCCTGCTCAATAGCGCGGTATCTCAGAATCAATCTCACGCGACCACTGATCAATCCCCCCGCTCAGGCTGACCGCACGCGAAAAGCCTTTTTCGCGCAGAAAACGGGTGGCCATCAGACTGCGTCGTCCATGATGGCAATAAACTACGATCTCCTGCTGAGGATCGAGTTGCTGCCAGCGCTCACCGATTTCTCCCAGCGGAATATGCACGATGTTTTCCAACGCGCAAAATGCGACTTCATCATTTTCACGAACATCCAGGATGACAGGAGCAGGCTGTTGCCGCAACCGTTCCGCCAGTTCATTCACAGTGATTTCTTCCATAACAGAATTCGCACTGGCACAGCCAGCATCCAATAATTGATAATTTTCAACGCACACAGAGAGAATTTCGGGATTTTCCCCACACAACGGACAATGGGCAGACCGTTTGATACGAACCAGACGCGATTGCGCAGTCAGGGCATCATAGGTGGCAATCCGCCCATTCAGCAATTCCCCCACTTCCAGGATATACTTCAAGGCCTCCATCGCCATCATGCTACCGATAATGCCAGGCAGGGGACCGAGCACTCCCGCTTCCGCACAGTTACGGATTTTCCCAGGGGCGGGAGGACTGGGAAACAAACAGCGATAACACGGGGACTCCGCATCAGCATTGAATAAAGTCACCATTCCTGAAAAACGGTCGATACCCCCGTGAATCAATGGCGTTTTTTCCAGATAACAGGCATCGTTGACCAGGTAACGGGTACCAAAATTGTCACTGCCGTCCAACACCAGGTCAAAGCGGCTCACCAACTCCCGCGCATTGGCTGGATGGATACCCTCTTCCATACACTCCACACTGACCTCGCGATTCATGACATTCAGGCGCGACGCAGCCACGGACAGCTTGGACGCACCGACATCCCCTTCACCAAACAGGATCTGGCGGTGCAGATTGGACATTTCCACCACATCGCGCTCGGCAATCCCGATACAACCGACCCCAGCAGAAGCCAGATAAAGAGCCGCCGGAGAACCAAGCCCTCCTGCTCCGATCAACAATACCCGCGCCTGTTGCAGTTTGCGCTGCCCCTGCTCCCCTACACCAGGAAGCAGCATCTGCCGATGGTATCGCCCGGTCTCTCCGCTCATTAACAAATCAGCGAATGGAAGTCGGTAAAGTTGCCGTCAAATCCACCCGCTACCCCTTTATTCAAGACCGCCACCGCATCATGCGAATGCAACGACTCCAGATGCGCACAGACAATCTGGAAATCGACGATGCGTTCATCGCGAATCAGTTCATCGTACACCAGACGCGCGGCGTCTTCGACAAACTTGATGTAGGCGCCATTCATTTCTGCAAAGGCCTGCTCGTCCTCGCGCTTGACCATCACCTGGGTTTCGGTTTTCAGAGCGGCCAGACAGTGCTTTTGAATCTCTTCCAGAGTCACATTGGCGCCATTGGCAATCTGCACACTGACACGCGCCTTGCTGCGCTGGGAGTGCGGAATGGTGTACACTTCACGACTGTCGCGCGCATGTTCGGCCAGTTCTGCGGAACAAGGACATGCCGAAGAATAGACAAAATCAAAATGGTAGAAAACCGACACCCGATCCTGCGCATCAATCTTCCCTTCCAGCACCACGTCGTAATACTGGTAGCCAGACAGACCGCTGCGCAAAGACTCCTGAATGATCGGGTAGGAATAGGAAAGACGCAAACGAGCCTGCTTGCTGCCCAAGTCCTTTTTATAGCTGGTCAGGATTTCCGCCAATAACGCGGGGGAAAAAACTCTGTCCTTGAACCCGTAAAACGTGCGCATGATGCGCGACATATTAATCCCCTTGGCATCGGCAGACAGCGAGACCGTACCCGTCACCGAAGTCTCCAGTACCATCGTGTCCGCAGAGGCGGTCACAAAACGAAGTGGCAGTTTGAAATTGGAGATACCGACCTGCAGGATCGGCACATTAGCCCCCTGAATCTCCTCACTGGATGCATTCTGCATATCGGGCAGAGAGTCCCGATACTCCTTGGTCACCACAAAATGCGGATCATACGCCCGGTTCAGCGAACTGGCAGTCCCGTTCTTACCGTGATGCAGGTAGAGTTGATGGGTCGTTTTCATATCGAATCATACGCCTGAAAATCCCCCTGGGCCACGATATTCGGCAAAATTACGTTCGGTTTCATACAGCTTGATCGCATAGAGGCGTCCCCCGCGGATATGCGGGAAGAGCACATTCCAGAACGCCACCACCAGGTTTTCGGTGGTCGGAATCACTCCCTTCAGGAAGGAAACCTCTTCGTTCAGGTTGCGATGGTCACATGGCATGATGATCCGTTCATCGACAATGGTCTTCAATTCGCCGAGGTCGATGACATAACCGGTCTGCGCGTCAGGAACACCCAACACACTGACTTCCAACACGTAATTGTGGCCGTGCCACAGAGGGTTGTTACATTTGCCGTAGGTCTGCTGATTCCATTCTTCCGAAAAAGCCGGATTGTGCAGACGGTGGGCCGAGTTGAAATGAGCCACACGAGTCACCAACACTCCGCCCGTCCGCGTCTCCTGAGAAA
>CAZYDZ010000163.1:0-5389 GCA_964646535.1 uncultured Opitutaceae bacterium | reverse complement strand
TGGCTGCTTTCAACAACCAGAATCCAAAAGTCATCACTGTGTTAGTCAGCTACACGAAAGATTTAACAGAAAAAGACAAAGCAGGAATGACAGCTCTGGATCACGCAAGGAAGGCGTCAAACACACGAGCGATAACAGAGCTGATTAAGGCGGGGGCTAGATAGGATGTTTCTATAAGACCGACAACATCCTTTAGTTCACATTCTTTCACGAAGCCGCACATATTCTACTGCGCGGCAAAAGGGCAGTGAAAGCGAATGTTTGGGTCTCAGACTGGTGACGCCTGAACTAGAGCCTGTCCCAAGTCCTCAAATTGTTGTTATGGAGAGGATTGTGAATAAAAAAATGGGATAAAACCGGTAAAAAACCTGGTTTTATCCCAAAACGGGCCTCTATAATGATTGTGTGAAAAAAACTACAGTCAGCCCGTTCTTCAAAAGTGATCTATTTTGCTGGCTACGTCCAGTGGAAAAATGGCCGTTGAGGAACGTGGACTACCGGGCGTTTTGCGGGGAGCTGGATTCTTTGTCGAAGTTATTGGTTTCCAGTGGAGTGGAGAGTTTTGCCGGGGCCCTGTCAATGGGCGACAGCGGCTGTCCTCGTCGTCGAGACCGTGGTATTTTTGCGCTGCGGGTGGTATTGTTGCAACACTGGCTTGGATTTCCGTCATACCGTGAGTATTCCCGTCAGCTTGCTGGCAATGTGGTGTTGCAGGATTTCTGTGGGTTATGGCGTTTGGACGGGAAGGTTGGGTTGACCTCGAAGAGTACACTGGAGCGTTGTCAGCGTCATTTCAGTGCGCAGCAATGGGAGTTATACTGCACATGAAGCTGACGGGGGTGCTCAGCAATGAGGAGGGTTCCCGTCGCTGTGATCTGGTATCCGCGCTGAGTACGGCGGTGGCCCAGATGGACAGTACCTGTCTGGAGGCGAACATTCATTTTCCCACCGACTGGGTGTTACTGAAGGACGTGTCGGTGAGTCTGTTGTTGGGGGTGAAGCGTATCCGCACAAGCGGGATTGTTTGCCGGATGCCTGAGAGCGTGGAGCAGTTGAGTCGTCAGATGAACGTTGTTTGCATGCAGATGAGTCAGTTGCGCCGCAAAGCGGATGCTGCGCGTTTGCGCAAGGGTTGTCTGCGGCAGATGAAGCGGCTGTTGCAACGGATCGGTGGCCATGCGCGCCGTCACCGGGATGCGTTGCGAATGCGGGGGCTGGATCACGGCTGGAGCCAGCCTCGTCGCGATTCGTTACTGGAGCGCATGGACCGATATCTGGGGTTGCTCCCCAAAGTCATCCATCAGGCTCACGAGCGCATTATCGGGGGACGCCAGGTCCCGCGTCAGCAGAAGATCCTCAGTATCCACGATCCCGACCTGCAGGTAATCGTGCGCGGCAAGGCCTCAGGAGAAGTCGAGTTTGGCAACTCCCTGTTCATCGTCGAAAACTCCCTCGGATACATCCTCGACTACCAGTTCGAGCAGGACTTTCCGCAAGCCGAACCGGTCAAGCTGCAAAACAGTATTGAACGCATGCACAAAAGCGGACTGTGCCCCGACGCCGTCGTGGCAGACCGCGGCTTCGATTGCCGAAAAACAGACCGGTTCCTCCAACGCAAGGCCATCGTCAATATCGTCATCCCGAAGAATCCGCGAAAACTTAGCGAAAAGCTGCAGGACCCATGCCTGGCATTCTGGATACACAGGCGCGGACGGGTCGAAGCACGCATCTCCACCGTCAAAAACCATGCCAGCGGCAGAGTCTGCCGAGCCAAAGGATTCCTCCACCGCTCGCAGTGGGTAGGTGCCACCATTGTCGCTCACAACCTCCGCTGGGTCGTGCGAAAACTACTCATCAACAAAAAGACCCTCGCACCTCCGAAAGCCGCATAAACACAAAAACATTCCACACAAGAAAAGACAGGGACGCCGCAATAGCGACTTCCTCTCTTCCCTCATGTACGCAAATCAGCGGATTGACTCAAAATATTACCCAGGTCACACTATCCAGACACCGCACAGGTAAAAAGTAACTGAAAATCCGACATCAAGCGAACAATCATTCCTCCACAAAACATTCATGGCTCAAAATTGCAACTCTGGGGACAGGCTCTATATAGCAGAGCTTGACTCCATACTCACAGATTTTACGCTCCTTGCGACCAATCCATTTTATGTCAGATTTTTGTCTACGGAGCCACTCGCTACAAAATGCATCGTTCAGGCTCGAAGGGAAAGAATCAAGCATGAGCTTTCTCCGGAATTTGCGCTAAATATCGAAACTGCGAAAGGATTTGCCCTTATCTATAGAGCCTCAAAATCCAAAGCCAAGCATAATCTGCCCTTCGAAGAAATTATTGAATGGGTCGAGGCCCAATAAAACTGGCCGAACAAGACGATGAAGGCACTCCGGCAAATCCGTGTATCTCACTTTAAACGTTATGCAGCTATTAATCTCCACAAATGAGTAAGGATAGGATAAGCGAAAGCACCGAGACCGTTGCTGCAACGAGCACGAAGATTTTGCTCAATGAATTCCAGCCTATTGTCAGAGAGATAACCCGAGCAACGATAGGCGAGAAAGGAATTTACGGCTGTGCACTTCGAGCATCGATAGCTAAGAGCTACGAGTTCACGTCTCTGGCGTATCAGGAGCCACCGCCTTCCCACGGTTTTTTCATAACTGCAACACTGCGGAGCCTATGTGAAGATCTGATCGTCTTTACGTTTTTAGACGGCCTCGGAGTAGAAGATCGCAACAAAGCGCTGTCTCTACTCATAAGCCTTAACATTATGGAGGGTGTTAAGGCGCAGAGTGAGTTTTTCGGTGAGACTCGCCCGTGGCAACCGGTAGTACAACTAACGGAGGAAAATGACTTTAACGAAGAACAGGAGTTGCGAATACTCTCAGCGAAACTCGGATGGAAAGGAAGACAAGCTTGGCCAACTGTGTGGTACATGGCTAAAGCAGCTTCCTTGCATGTGCTCTATTCTTATCTGTACTCCGCAACATCTAAATTGGTTCATTTCAGCCCACACATACTCCTTCGCATGGGTTGGGGTGGCACCATAGATGATATTGGCGATCATACGGAGTGGACATTCACAACGGAGAATTTTAAGCAGTACTATACCGAGTTCAATCAAACCTATTCGCTAATGCTCTTCCTTCAGCTGATTCGTGGGCCTGCAGCGACACTATTGCCATCTTCTGCTCAGAGCATAATTTCAACATTGCAGTCCCACCTTGATCAACCATTACGCTGGCCTGAGGTAGTAACATTTGAGGAATTGAATATGCAGAGCCCAAAATTTCTGATGCGCGTTCTATATCGTGCCGCACATGAGGCAAAGATCGGTGCGTCGTGCCACAGCAGTGAGCGTTGAGGCAATCAGACATAAACTCTCCTGTTAGATAAAATGAACGATTCGCAACGAAGAAGGTAGGCGTGAAGGCGACAGTTACGACTTTTTCACCTCTCCCCGAAACCGCCTCCGAACAAGAACCAACCCCATAAAGCCCAATCCAGTCAACAAAACGAACACGGCAGGCTCCGGTACAGACGTAACGGCGTAACTGCTGAAACCCTGCACAGAGAAGCTGGCGAATTGGCCGTCGTAGAAAATGTCGGTCTCGAACGGCGTCCATGTCAGGCCGTCCGCGCTGTACCATGCGGCGAGGAGGGAAGAGTTCCATCCGATACCAATATCCAGCGATAGCTGGACATCGGTGCCGAAGGCCAGATCAGTTTCGAAATCCCAGGCGGAGAGGACGTCGTACCCGCCGATTTCTCCAAGGAGGTTTTCCGTGGCGAGAAAGCTGATGTTGGAACCTCCGCCGGTAGCCTCGGCGTTCGGGTTGAAGGCCAGCATTACCTGCCCTTCGCTACCGGTGATTGCGAGCCGCTGGGAGCTGGTGAGATCGATGGATGTGATCCCTCCAGAAGACGCGCTTGTGGCTTCGGCCACAGTGAACTGATGGGTTCCGCCATTCCAGATTCCACCAACCGCTTCGTAAACGCCCGTACCTGACCAGTCATCCGCCGTGACTGGTGTGTAGATTCCCGCCGTCAAACCCGGAGCCGCAGTCAGACGGATCAGGCCGTCGTTGCTGATCTCCCCTCCAACCTGCAACATGCCGCTGTTCGAAACTTCCAAAGCAATCGTACCGTTCTCCCATACCTTGAGCGTTTCTCCTACAGTCACCAATCCTCCGTTTGCGATAAACAGGGTACCCTTGGACTGGTACGGGGATGGAGGAATCCCTGCAAGAGTCAGGCTGCCGGTGTTGGCCCAGGTAGAACCCTCTCCCGTTACTGTAACTGTACCGCTCCCGGGCTCGTCACTAACTCCTATGATATTATGGGAAGCATTGGAAACCACCACACCCGCGTCGGCAATGGTCAATTCTCCCACACCACCAAACCCAACAGCGAAAAGTCCTGACCCTGAGTGAATCCATTGAGAACCCGATCCGGTCACCAGAACACTCCCATGACTGACATCTCCCATAAAAGCGCTCCCACTTGCGATATAAGAAGTGCCACTACTACTTACAACACCACCATCCGTGATAATGAGTTCGCCTGTGCCTCCTCCGTCCTGACCGATAGTAAAAGTGTTACCGACGGTTAGCTGAGAACCCTCTCCTGTAATCAGAACATCTCCGGAAGAGGCAGCTCCTATTCTCAAAATAGAAGCAGAAACGCTACCACCATCCGCGATAGTCAAATTTCCTGTCCCCCCGCTACGCCCAACCTGCAAAAATCCTCCGACTATCCAGGAAGAATCCTCCCCTGTGACCACCACGCTTCCATGAGAACCTGCTCCGTATCCTATGTTCAATTGCCCACCGCCACCGCTACTACTAATACTACCGCCATCCGAAACGATCACGGCCCCCGTCTCCATATTCCCGATATGAATGAGAGGATTGGTGCCTGTGAGCGAACTGCTGTCTCCTCCAACTACAAATCGCATGTTGGTGCCTGTGAGCGTGCCACCCTCGGAAACCTTCAGATCTCCATCGACCCAGAGCTTGCCGCCGGTCGCGATGGTCAGTTCACCCCCTTCTTCATTGCCTACATGAAAACCGCTGTCAGATGAGCCACTGGCTCCGCCTACTGTCAGACCGCCGCTGGTTACTGTTAGTGCTGTTTCCACTACCGTCGATCCTTCGATCACCAGATTCTTCCCAATGCCAATGACAGGGTTTTCCCCGAACATGACTGCGGAGTTCGCATCAATCGTATGATTACCAAACAGACGAAGAGTGCCGGACTGGAAATTGAGGTTTTCCGGGTTGACGATCTGGCCAAACCCCAAGGTGCCTCCGGCAAGTGTGAGGGTGTCATTCAATGTGATCGTGCCTTCCACTTCGAGATTCTTGC
>CAZYDZ010000162.1:1363-5405 GCA_964646535.1 uncultured Opitutaceae bacterium | reverse complement strand
TGTTACCGATTGTCGGCGACACACCGATGTTGCGACAGACCCTGGATCGTCTGCCTGATTCCATTCCCGCAGACCAGCGTTTTATTATTACCAATACCGAACAGGTGGAGGCGGTACGCCAGGTATGCCCCGAACTGCCTGCGGACAACATTGTAGCTGAGCCCATTGGACGCGATACCGCTGCCGCAGTGGGACTGGCTGCATTGCTGGTCTCCCGTAAAGACCCTTCCGCCACCTTTGCCATTCTTCCAGCAGACGCGGTCATTCAACCCGCGGATGCCTTCCGCGAAGTGCTGGAACACGCTTTTCAACTGGCGTCCACCCAAAATGTGCTGGTTACCGTAAGCATTGCACCGACCTATCCATCGATCGGCTATGGCTACATTCAGAAAGGCGCTCCACTCAGCGGACACACAAGGAATTTGACCGCGTGGCAAGTCGTGCGCTTCGTGGAAAAGCCCGACCTGAAAACAGCGGTTCAATATCTGGAGTCGGGAGAGTATTTCTGGAATGCAGGCATGTTCGTCTGGAAGGCGGAAACCATCCTTCATGCCCTGCAAACCTTTACCCCAAAACTGCACGCTGGACTGTTGCAAATCGGCCAGGCTCTCGACAATGGAATCAGTATCACCCGTGCGTTGACAGACATCTATCCACAACTGGAAAAAATTTCCGTCGATTACGCGATCATGGAAAAGGCCAACAACATTGTCACCATCCCCGCAACCTTTGACTGGGACGATGTCGGTGAATGGCCCGCCATCAGCCGCCACGCCCAACCAGACGAAGAGGGTAATATCCACAAAGGGAAAACCTGGGCGCTGGATTCACAAAACAATCTGATTGTATCCAATCATGAACACATAGTGACCCTGCTCGGCGTGCGCGACATGATCGTAGTTCATACCGAAGATGCCACCCTGGTCTGCTCCAAAGCGCGCTCACAGGATATTAAAAAACTGGTTCAGGAATTACAGGCCCATCCAGAATACAAACATCTGGTCTGAGGCGAATACCGCTAGTTTAGCGAGGTAATCGCTGTTTTTCCCTGTAGGAGGGGCTTTATGCCCCGACCGAATGGGTGTGGTTTTGTGTCGGGGCGGTAAAGCCCCTCCTACAGTGCGCCGATGCGGATAAGGTAGGGTTCCCGACAGGTCGGGGAGCTGACCGGGAATGGCGAACAGACAATAGCGCCTCGTCCATCATTCAAGACGGCGCTCCCGATATGTCGGGATCGCCCTACCCATAGAAAACCAGCGACATTCTGGTCTAACTCGAATGGCGGGTATGCGTTCGGTCACCAGGTTCCAGTTTAATCCAAAGAGGTTGATGGTCGCTTATATGTGTCTTTCCCGTGTTCGCGCAGACAAGCCTTTGCCTTGCCATCACAGTATAAGTACGGAGTCGACTCTGCATTCGTTTTGCAATCCATAGATAATCAATGCGTCCGTCATCGAGATAGGTGGCGAGATCGGTATTCCCCGAGTAAACCGCAGTATCCACATACCCCTGATTATGCAGATATTCGCCGAGAGACCCTCCTGGCAATTCGTTGAAATCCCCTGCGATAATATCCAGAGGTGAATCTAAACACGTGGTCAGATGCTGCATTTCTGCGATCCGCTGTGCCTGTGCTTTCTCTGCTCCCATCTGACGGCCTGAAGGCAGGTGTACATTGGCGATACGCAAAACCCCGCACGCACTCTCTATTTCTACAATCTGCCACATCCGCTGCACAGGAATTGAGGATTTTGTCGATTCGCGGACTAAAACACCCCGTCCCGGGCGCCACAGTACCGCTCCACCATACTGTGAATGTGCCATCCCGGGAGAGAAATGTCCTTTCATCCCAAGGCACTCAGACACCATTTCTAACGAACTCCTGCTCTGGACCTCCTGAAGACAAATCACATCGGGGTTGATTTCTTTGTAAATCACACAAAGGGCTTTAACAATATCCCTGTCAGGTTGCCCTGGACTGCTTGACTCAAAAGGAGTTCCTTGAAACCAAAATACGTTATGGGTAAGGATTTTCATAGGTGCGTCATTTCCCTTTGTCTGTCGTTAGTTGTTCCAGCATGTAGTCATGCCACAGTTTCTCCATCTCGAAACGGGCGTTGATTATAAAACGGTAGGCTATGGGGCTCCATATAACAATAAAAAAACCTGTCTCCCCCATATTTCGCCGACAGGTATCACAGGGCTTATTCACTCCGCCGGAATCTTCAACACTTGTCCAGGCTTGAGGGAGTTCTCTGTCGGCAGTTGATCTCGGTTCGCCTCATAGATTTTTTTCCAGTTGCCAGGGTGCCCATACAGGCGGCGACTGATGCTGCTCAGGGTATCCCCTTGCGCCACTTCATAGGTCCCTGGCACGGTACGATCCACCGTGGGGATCGACGGCGGCGGAATCGTGCGTTCAGTCTGCACGGGAGCGGAACGTGGCTCGCGCGCAGACTCTACGTTCAATGCCTGCAACTGGCGTTTCAGTCTGTCGTTCTCATTGGTTAAAAAGCGAACCTGCTCGATCAGTTCGACTTTATCCAGCTCCTTACCCATCAGATTGCCAGGCATCGTGCGGATAAACTCGCGTTTGGCCACATCCAATTGCCCGCGCACCAACCCTGTATTATTCGATTTCGGACGCAGATCCAGGTAGCAATGGTAGTGATAGTAGGCGAGTAACGGATCATTAAAATCCTTGAGGTAGAGATTTGCCGCCTCCAGATGACTTTCGGGCGCTTCAGACCGATGCTGGATCAGACGCTGAAAATCCTTCAGCGCTTCCTCCTTGCGCCCCTGGCGCAATAACTGCCGCGCGCGTTGGAATGCAGGTTCGTCTTCCTCATTGTATGTGGACTTGAGGTCTTCAGAACCGCATCCACTGGCCAACAACAGGCCGAGCAAACCCAGGCAACAGGCCACAAACCTGAAATAAACATATTTGTGAGCCTTTTTGGAATGAGCCATACCCGAAAGTCTGCGCAAACACCCGATTATCGTCAATGGTCCTCTTCCGCGATCTTTATAATATCTCTCACCAAGATACGAATCTGCGCAATCTGCTCCTCTTTGTAGGAGCGGCTTTACGCCGCGACCCCGAATGTGGTGTGAGTCTGGTCGCGGCATAAAGCCGCTCCTACAGGAAAGGTCAGTTGGAGGGTTCTTCGTAGCTTGAGAACTGTGGGTAGAGAGCCTTGTGCTGGCCATAAGAAACCTGGCCGTGGGAGAAATAAATGCGGCTTCCGACGGCACGGCCCGGGACGCCGCTGGGGACTTGTCCGTTGTGGTGAAACATTCCCCTGGGATTGGCAGGTACATCCCATCTTTTATCCATGGGGGAAACATCAGCGAAATCATTGCGCGGAATGGTTTCCACGTTGCCAGCCATCATAACGAAGTTGAGGGCATCACCATAACCATGTGATCGGCCAGGAGATATGGCCCCCCAGCCACCACCTGTTTCACCGAAGCTGCCATTGAGCGCCTGATTCTGGTGAGTAAAGCTCCATGTGTTAAGATTACCTCCGTCCGAACGAATTTCCAGCAGGAATGGGTATCGGCTTGGATCAAAGATATCTCTGGAAGGGCCGACAGACCGTTTTACGCCGTCGCCAACGTCTATGTTATTGTATGGAAACGAGTCAAACTTGGCTACCGAGAATATGCTGTTGAAGCCGTAACTGCCCCGCACCCGTCGGTTACGCTCTGCGCTGTCCATAATGCGAGTGGCTCCGCCCAGCCCTCCCGGGCAGAAGGGGATTTCCCCAATCGATCCACTGCCTGCTGCATTATAGCGCAAATCGGTCAGATAGCCAGCGAGGTGAGCGTGCAGGGTTCCCGCGGCAACCGCATTTGACGGAGCGATGTTATACTCACCGCTTCCTGCGGGATAACCAGGAGGAACCCAACCATCATGATCGCCGCGGTAGGAATGCAATGCGGTTGTGATTTGCCGCATGCTGTCGATGCAGCGCACGGTTTCCGATCGCTGCAACAGATGGTTCATGGAGCCGATGATAAGCACCGCCAGTACACCAAT
>CAZYDZ010000162.1:0-1353 GCA_964646535.1 uncultured Opitutaceae bacterium | reverse complement strand
GGAGCAGGATGGCGACGAGCACACCGATAATCGCAATCACCACCAGCAGTTCCATCAGCGTGAATGCTCGGTTGGAGGAAGAGGTCCTTATTGGAATGGGTTTCTCACCAACCCTGACAGGTCGAGACGCAGGACACAAAGGACACGAAATACCAGGCAGACCTCTTCTGTGAAAATCCGTGTTCATCCGTGATTCCTTTCTTCACGCTTTACGCCGTCGCGTAAGCTATTTTTTGATTTATGATCTCACTCTGCGGCGCGCGTAGGTCAGACCTGCCAGCGCCAGTCCAACCAGTAGTGTGATCGTGGTTGGTTCGGGAATCGCCTGTAATACGACCCCGGAAAACCCGCCACCAAGATCGTAGTCGTAGTGCAGGTAGAAATCGTAATCCACTCCCGAGTAGGTCAGGATGAAGTGATTATCCTCACCGAAGGCGCCGCCGTTGATGCTGTCGAAGGTTCCGCTGATCAGACCGTCGGTAGTCAACAGGGTGATCCAGTGAATACTGGAAAGGTGTGCCGACAAGGTCAGACTCAGATCGCCGTCAAGCAGCACGACCATATCTTCCGTATCCTCGGCAAAGACGAGCAATGGGATGTAACTTCCCGCCACGACATTGCTGTTCAAGTCCATGGTCATGGTCGAGCCGGCCTCCATGGTCAAAGAGCCTGTGATGGAGAGTCCGCGCAACAAGCTGGAGGCATTGTCATCGCTCGGGGTGACGTCAATCGTACCACCGCGGGCAATCGTTACAGGAGTATAACGGATGCCGCTGGCGACGTTGGCGGAACCGTTCCAGGTCCAGTTGACTCCACCGCCGATTTGTCCGCTGCCGCCCAAGGCGCCATCGTACACATTCACCAGTGCTGTGACATTCAGGGCATTGCCTTCTACCTGCAGGCGGCCTTCCTGTACGTAGGTTCCTCCAATCAGAGTGGAGGTGTTGGTTTTTAAGACCACGGTACCCGGGCCGGCTTTGGTCAGGATAGAATTCCCAGTAATATTATAAGGAATATCCGCCGGATTGGTGGCTCCTTCTGCGGCAGTGGGTGTGCCTGAGGCCGGCATGTTGGTCATGACGCCGAGATAGTCGGTGTCGATGATCAATCGACCATCGGTACGGTACTGAAATAGACGCAACTCATTCGCCGACCAGTTTCCGCCGCGGGTGGCCAGGCCCAGCCCGCTGATCGTGTAATCTCCCGTTCCGTCCTCCATCAGAATCGAAGCAGCGCGTAAATGGTAGTCGATCAGGGAGAGTGTGCCGGTCCCTTGCAAGGTCAGTGTCTGGCCGATGCGGATGTTGGTGTTCCACTGTCCGACCAGCCCTCGGTATTCACCGGTTCCCGTCA
>CAZYDZ010000161.1:0-5414 GCA_964646535.1 uncultured Opitutaceae bacterium | reverse complement strand
ATTGTGATCAGGACGCGGTGAATGCCTTTGAACGGGTATTATCGGTTCCGGCCAGGCTTGTCTGGCACAAGGAAAACACTCTTGGGGAGGACATTGCGGGTGTTGTAGTACCAGGGGGGTTTTCTTACGGGGACTATCTGCGCTGTGGGGCGATCGCCCGTTTTTCGCCGATTATGCAGGCGGTGCGCGAATTTGCGAATCGGGGGGGAGCGGTGATCGGTATTTGTAACGGTTTTCAGATTCTTTGCGAGTCTGGTTTGTTGCCTGGTGCGCTGGTGCGCAACCAGTCGCTGGAATTTCGTTGTTTGACTGTTGACCTGCGCGTGGAGGACGCTGGAGATCTATGGAATCGCAAGGCGGTGGGCACTCAGGTGCGAATTCCGATTGCGCACGGAGAGGGAAATTATCAGGCTTCATCGGAAACCTTGAAGGAGCTGGAAGACAACCAACAGATTCTGTTGCGTTATACGGATGCCAAGGGACAGGTGGTTAACGGCAGTCGTTCGCCGAATGGTTCCACACATGGAATTGCAGGCATCTGTAATCGTGAGCGCAACGTGTGGGGGATGATGCCTCACCCTGAGCGGGCTGTTTTGCCGTTCCATCCCAGTCAGGACGGCACTCCCATCCTGCAGGCCTTTTTGAAACTGACCGAAAGCGTTTCCGTCTGAATCCATTTCTAAAATTTCCTATCTGTGAGCAAAAAATTACCACCCAATCCAGACCCGATCCTGAATGTCGAGATTACGCCAGCTCTGATCGAAAAGCATGGCATTCGACCTGAAGAGTATGAACATATTCAGTCCATTCTCGGTCGTGAACCGAATTTGGTGGAGCTGGGTATTTTCAGTGTCATGTGGTCCGAGCACTGTGCGTATAAAAACTCCCGTCCGCTGTTGAAGCTGTTTCCTACCAGCAAACAGAATCCTGGCACAAATGGCGAGGGGCGTATTCTGGTGAAGGCGGGTGAGGAAAATGCTGGTGTGGTGGACATTGGTGATGGTTGGGCAATCGCGTTTAAGATTGAGTCGCACAACCATCCGAGTGCCGTGGAGCCGTTCGAAGGGGCGGCCACGGGTGTCGGAGGAATTATCCGCGATATTTTTACGATGGGCGCCCGCCCGGTGTTCCTGACCAATTCGCTGCGTTTTGGCGACCTTGGTGAACCGATTGTGAAGCGTTTGTTCCGTGGTGTAGTGGCTGGAATTTCACACTACGGTAATTGTATCGGGATTCCCAATATTGGCGGCGACTTGGTGTTCGATCGTTCTTATGAAGGGAATCCACTGGTCAATGCGATGTGCCTGGGGATTCTTCGTCATGAGGAGATCAAACGTGGTGCCGCCTCTGGTATCGGCAATCCCGTTTACTACGTCGGTGCGGCCACTGGACGTGACGGGCTAGGCGGAGCCAGTTTTGCGTCACGCAATCTCTCAGAGGAAAGTCAAGAAGACCGTCCAGCCGTTCAGAAGGGAGACCCCTTCATGGAAAAGCTGTTGCTGGAAGCCTGCTTGGAGATGATGGTGATTCCGGGGCTGGTGGTTGGAATCCAGGACATGGGAGCAGCAGGGCTCACCTGTTCTTCCTGTGAAACGGCCAGCCGCGGTGGAGCGGGGATCAGGATTGATTTGAATAAGGTGCCGCAGCGCGAAACGGGTATGAATGCCTACGAGATCATGCTCTCGGAGAGCCAGGAGCGCATGCTGGTTATCGTGCAGAAAGGCCGCGAAAAAGAAATCGAGGAAGTGTTTGCCAAATGGGATCTGCACGCTGCAAACATCGGTGTTGTGACCGATACCGGAAACATGGAAGTTTACCAGGGTGATGTATTGGTGGCGGATATTCCGGCCCGTGGCTTGACTGATGAGGCGCCCGTTTACCACCGCGAATTGAGCCGTGGAAAGAATTTGGATGAGGCGGCTGCCTGGAACGAAGTCAGTGTGGCAGATTTGCAGGCCGATAAGGTTGCAGAAGTAGCCTTGAAACTGGTCAGTCATCCCACGCTTGCGAGTAAACATTGGGTGTACCGTCAGTACGATCACATGGTGCAGGCGAATACCGCAGTGGCGCCGGGCAGCGATGCTGGCGTGGTACGTTTGCAACTGGACGGCAAGGAGAAGATTTTGGCGGTGACCAATGACGGTAACGGACGCTACTGCGGACTCGACCCGTACAACGGCGGCTTGATTACCATGGCGGAATCGCTACGTAATCTGGCCTGTTCGGGTGCGCGTCCGCTTGGCATGACGGACAACCTCAACTATGGAAATCCGTACAATCCGGAAGTATTTTATACATTGGATCAGTCGGTGCGTGCCTTGTCCGATGCCTGTCGTTTCTTTGATGTGCCAGTGGTGGGCGGCAACGTCAGCCTGTACAATGAGAATCCGCGTGGGGCAATTGATCCGACTCCAGTGGTGTCTGTCGTTGGTCAGATTGACCGTGCGGAAGAAATCACCACATCGTATGTCACTCAGGAAGGAGCGGAACTGTATTTGCTCGGTGGCTGGCCGCATGAAATCGGCGCATCGCTTTACCTACAGGAAGTGCATGGATTGAAGACTGGCAAAGTCCCTGAGATCAGCCTGGAGAAAGAGCGTGGATTGCAAGAGGTTCTGTTGGAGGGTATTGCTCAGGGAACCATTTGTGCAGCCCACGATTTGAGTGACGGCGGTTTGTTGACGACGGTACTGGAGATGCTATTTGGGCCCGATTACAGGCAGCAGGCGCTGGGGGCTCAATTGGATATGTCTGAAGCTGGAGACGTGCGTCTTGATGCCCTGTTGTTTGGGGAGAGTCAGGGCCGTGCGGTGGTTGCTGTTTGCCCTTCAAACGTGCAAAAGCTGCGTGAGGTCGCAGAGCGTCATGGTGTTCCCGTGGCTCTGCTGGGAGCAACAGTAGCAGGAGAAAATCTTGAGGTCGTGTTGCCTGCCAATCGCTCAGTGACTTTATCTGTTTCCAAGCTGCGCAAAGGGTGGCATGATTCCATTGGTGCCGCCATGCAGAGTGGAGGGACTGCCGCTTCTTAATCCTGACCCATGAGTGACGCCATCAAACATGAATGTGGGATCGCCCTGATCCGCTTATTGAAGCCACTTCAGTATTATCAGGAGAAATATGGAACCGCGCTGTACGGGTTCTATAAATTGTTCCTGTTGATGGAAAAACAGCACAATCGCGGACAGGATGGCGCGGGTGTTGGATCGCTGAAACTGAACATGGATCCGGGCAAGCCATACATGTTTCGCGAACGGGAGACGAAGAGGAATTCGTTGGACCTGATGTTTCACCAGCAATTGAGCCAGTATCATCAGATGGTGAAGAAGGGGATTATTCACCCCGAGTTTGCCCAGACCGTGAAGGAACATTTCGACTTCAGTGGGGAAATCCTGTTGGGACACCTGCGCTATGCGACCTCGGGGGGGTACAAGAAGCGTGCTTGCCACCCTTATCTACGGCGTAGTAACTGGCCGACCCGCAATCTGATGCTGGCGGGTAATTTCAATCTGACCAATACAGGGTTTTTGCACAAGCGGATGGTTGAACGCGGGCAGCATCCGATTTTTGATACGGACACGCAGACGATCCTAGAGGAGATTGGTTTCTTCCTGGATCAGGAGCACGCGTCCATTTATCGCCAATACCGTGATGAAGGTGTGCCTGGGAAGGAGATTGCAGACCGAATCTCGACCGAGCTGGACTTGGTGGATGTTTTGCGCAAGTCCTGCCAGTTGTGGGATGGCGGATGGACGCTGGCGGGCCTGGTGGGCAATGGAGATGCTTTTGTGATGCGCGATCCGTGGGGGATTCGCCCCTGTTTTTACTTTGCCAACGATGAGATCGTGGCAGTGGCATCGGAACAGGTTCCCTTGATGACGGTTTTTGATCAGAAAGAGGAGGATGTTCATGAATTGAAAAGAGGTAATGCGTTGGTGATCCGCCATACTGGAGGATGGAGCGAAGAGAGCATTCGCACGGTCGATCAGGCGGCGAGCCCATGTTCCTTTGAACGCATCTATTTTTCGCGTGGCAATGATCCTGAAATCTACAAGGAGCGCAAGGCTCTCGGGGCCGAAATCGTCCAGCAGGTACTGAAGGCAGTCAATCACGACTTGGCACACACCGTGCTCAGTTTCATTCCGAATACCTCGGAAGTTGCTTACTATGGGGCGTTGGAGGAATTGCGCAGTCGTCAGCGCAAGAGTCTGAAAGATTCGCTCCTGCAGTTTGCCAAGGAGGGGGCTTTGACCGAGGACCAGATAGAAGCCGTGTTCAATACATCGAATTGGGTGCGCGCCGAAAAGATCGCACACAAGGATGTCAAGCTGCGCACATTCATCAGCAAGGAGAAAAACCGCGAAGAATTGGTGTCGCACGTGTACGATGTCACCTATGGGATTGTGAAACCAGATGACAATCTGGTCTGTATCGACGACTCGATTGTGCGCGGAACCACCTTGCGCAAGTCCATTCTTGGTATTCTGGCCCGTCTGCATCCGAAAAAGATTATTATTGCATCCACAGCTCCGCAAATTCGCTATCCCGACTGTTACGGCATTGATATGTCGGAACTGGGCAAGTTTATTGCATTTCAGGCGGCTATTGCGCTGTTGAAAGAACGGGGTCAGCAGGACATCATGCAACAGGTGTACGCTGATTGTGTGAAAGCCTGTGCATCCGATGCGGCTCCGGATGAGAATCTGGTAAAACGAATCTACGCACCATTTAGAGCGGATGAGATTTCACAGAAGATTTCGCAGTTGGTGTATCCAGGCGAGCTTGACTGGGAGGGAGAAATCCAGATTCTGTTTCAGGGAATAGAGAGTCTTCATCGTGCAATTCCGAATCATCATGGAGACTGGTATTTCACAGGGGACTATCCGACTCCCGAAGGAGCCCGCATTGCCCATCGCGCATTCATCCACTTTTTTGAAAATCAGACCGGACGCAGTTATGAGTAAAACCAAAGCCTATGCCTCAGCCGGGGTCGATATCGACCTGGCCGATAGCCTGAAGTCAGGCCTGAAAGCCTCCCTGAAGAAGGCGACCCGTCCGGAAGTACTTGGCGGCATCGGTGCATTTGGCGGGTTGTTTTCGCTGAAGAGCCTGAATTACAAGAACCCTGTGTTGGTCAGCAGTATTGATGGCGTTGGCACCAAACTCCGTCTGGCGTTTGAAAATGATCGCCACGACAGCGTGGGACGCGATCTGGTCAATCACTGCATTAATGACATCGCCGTGATGGGAGCCGAGCCACTGTTTTTTCTCGATTACATCGGCACTGGCAAGTTGCTGCCTGAAGTGTTTCATCGTTTGGTCGGAGGTATGGCCGGTGCTTGTGCGGAATCCAATTGCGCCCTGATCGGTGGTGAGACGGCACAGATGCCCGGTTTTTACAAGGATGGCGAATATGA
>CAZYDZ010000160.1:0-5418 GCA_964646535.1 uncultured Opitutaceae bacterium | reverse complement strand
TGGATGCGAGGACCTTAGAAGAAGTGTTTAGTGAGTAGGAGGTAGATTTTATATCTGCGCAATCTGCGGTTCCCTCTTTCCGTCCGCGTCCAGACTTGTCGGGATTCGTGTCTTCCGTGCCTTGGTGGTTATCCCCGTTTGGGGATTGTCCTGCAAGAAGAGCTGCGCATACTGGGCTTATGATGCCTATCGCTAAAACACGATGGATGACACTGACCATGCTGGCATGGCTTATGGCAAGCTGCCTTGAGCTGTTTGCCGAGGAAGAGAATTCGGATGTTGGTAATAAAACCGGTCAGAATCTGCTGGTGGACGTGGGCGGGGGCGTGAAGATGGAGATGCTGTGGGTGAAGCCTGGCAGTTTCCTGATGGGCAGCCCTGCGTCGGAGCGGGACCGTCGAGATAACGAAAATCAGTTTCAGGTGACCTTGAGCAAGGGGTACTGGCTGGGCAAGACCGAGGTGACGCAGGCGCAGTGGCAGGCGGTGATGGGGAGCAACCCGAGTCATTTCAAGGGAGGCAGTTTGCCTGTGGAGCAGGTAAACTGGGAAGAAGCGATGGCGTTTTGCCGTCGGCTGACGGAGCGCGAGCGCGCGGCAGGCCGATTGCCAGCGGGGTATGCCTATACGTTGCCGACCGAGGCGCAGTGGGAGTACGCCTGCCGTGCGGGAACGACGGGAGCGTACGCTGGGCCATTGGATGCGATGGCGTGGTACAGTAACAATAGTGGCAATCGCACTCAACCGGTAGCGACAAAACAGGCGAACGGCTGGGGTTTTCATGACATGCACGGCAATGTGTGGGAGTGGTGTCTGGATTGGTATGGCAATTATGCTGCGGGAAGTGCGACTGATCCCCGAGGTCCTTCCACGGGCTCCTTCCGAGTCTATCGCGGGGGTGGCTGGGGGAATTCCGCTGTCTACTGCCGGTCGGCTTACCGCCGCTACTCGGTGGACTCCCGGAACCGCTTCCTTGGCTTCCGGGTCGCCCTCAGTTCGGTTCCTTAATGTGAGCTGAACCAGTCGGGAGCAGGGGGGCGGACAGTGCGCAGCGGAGCGAGCACGGTCAGCTCCTCTGCGGTAGGGATTAGGAATCGCCACAAAGGTCACAAAAGACACAAAAAAGATATAGGATAAAAGGAACCACAGATTGCGCGGATGGGCGCAGATAAAGACAGGTAGGAGGGGCTAATATGCCGCGACCTCTGAAAAAAATATCTCACAGAGCATAAGGGGAACGCAGGGGAGTTTTTTTGGGATGAAGGGACTTTGTGCCTTATGTGTCCTCGTGGTTATTCTCCTTTTACCACAGAGGACACAACGTCATAAACGGACGACATCCCGATTCATCGGGATCCCTCCAACGGAATTCCGATAGTAAATCCCTCTGTGTTCCTGGTGTACTCCGTGAGAGACCTTTTTCAGAAGTCGCGGCGTAAAGCCGCTCCTACAAGGAAACCCTCTGCGCTAATCTGCGAGCCTCTGTGGTTATATCTTTCCCGTTTACCAGCCGAATACCTTGAGGAGGGCATCCCAGAACGATTCGCTCCAGCGGCGCAGGGGGCTTTTGTTGGCACTGCCTGAAATTTCCTGACAGAAAAAGGCGCCAGTGCCAGTGAACAGGTCATCAAACAGCACATTTTGTCCGCGTGCGTAGGACCAGAATGTCTCTGCGCGCACGGAGTGGCAGACCAGATCGGGAGTGAAACCGATGGTGGCGTGTCGATTGGTACGGCGGGCGGCCGATTTTGAGGAAGGAGAGGCTGCCAGGATTTCCATGCGCACACCGCGCGCTCCCCATAACACCAGACGGCAGGCCCCCTCGATTTCAAAGTAGCGGAATTGCAGGGTGATCCATGAGTGCAGGTGGAACAGTCGCCAATGGCGCCGGATACGCATCGGGCTGTTGCGCGGTTTGGCAATGGCGGCCAGGTAGCGTGGGCGAATCACCAATCGGCCTGCCTCTGGCAGATCGATGACCACCAGTTCAATTTCCGCCTCATTCTGTGAAGAAACAGTCAGCATGGCAGATGTTTCCTCGGTGTTGCGCAGCTCGACCAGCATGGCTAGACGGCAGGCCATACTGGTAAACGGAATATGCCAGTCGAGCAGCCACTTGGTGCGCCGTTTCAAAGATTGATCCGATGCTTGCAGGTACTCGGGTTTGACCATTGCGTGCTCTTCCGGTTGCAGCCAGATTTCCTGCGATACATTGCGTGGCGTCATGGAGGGCATGAGGACTGCGTTGCTGCGGATGCGCACAGGCTTGCCGATCAGCAGCAGAGGTGCGAACAGATAGTAGCGAATGAGGCTCCACAGCAACGGGCTGATCCAGATTACCACAGCGGAGACCAGCACAATCGGCAGCACCTTCTGCCAGGAGAGTTGCAAATAATACAGGATCTCTGAACGGGCTGCTTCCAATTGACTCTGTTCCTCGATAAGAGTGTTACTTTCACGTGTATAATCGGAGAGTTCTGTTTGTGCATGATGCAGTTCCTCTTTATGGAAAATTAACAAATTTTGCTGGCGAATCTGCTGCCGTTGAATCTTTTCCAACGCCAATTCCTCACGGCGATAGCGCTCATTTGCCTCCTGACTCCACAGCCGCTCCATCTGATTCCACAGACGGGCCAATGCCTCCAGTTGGTCTTTGCGTCGCACAATTTCCTGTTGCGCCTCCCCAATCTGGCTGGTGAGCTCTTGCGCTCTCTTATCCAACTCTTCCAGACGAACCGCAGCCACCTGCATGAGCTGTTGCAGATCCTCGCGACGTTCGGCGATCTCCGCCAGTCTTGCCTGCCGCCAGTTTTCCGAATACAGATTCTGCTGCAAATAAAGATACAGAGCAAATGCCCCCACCGCCAACGCTGCAAACACCACCAGCCACACTAGCTTGCGCAACACCCACTCCCCAAACTTTGCCAATAGTATCAACACACGAGATACAAAAGTAGGCTAGATTCAGACCATGAGCAAGGGGATAGGAGGTTGACTATTTGAAAAGAGGCTCTCAGGAAAGTGCGAAGCCACGAAGAGTTTGATGTTTGTGATGATCTCTGCTACTGTATCCGAATCATAAAAGAAAATTGGGCTTATGAGTATCACACAGGCATTGATTGTGGCGACTGGGGGAGGAATCGGGTCGTTGTTGCGTTATGCAGTGGCGGGAGCAGTGTTGCATCATACGACGGATTGGCGGTTTCCGATGGGGACTTTTGTGGTGAATATAATCGGTTGTCTGGTAATCGGGGTGTTGGGGGGATTGGTGGTGAAGCATCATCTGTTCAGCAATGAGGTGCGGCTGTTTCTATTTACCGGGCTAGTGGGGGGATTTACCACGTTTTCTGCGTTTGGCCTGGAAACGTTTTATTTATTGCGGCGGGATGAACTGTTGATCGCGGGTGGCTACGTGGTGGCCAGCGTATTGTTGGGGCTGTTGTTGGTATGGGTTGGGTTCAGTATGGTTGCAGTGCGCAGCGCATAATTTGACTGAAACAATACTTTTTAAGGAAAGGGATTAGGCGGAACAGGGCCGCAGTTTTTCTGCGCAGATATCGATGACTTGTTGATGGGCGCGGATACGCTGTTCCATGGGAAAAGAGCTAGGTGTTTCAAAGGTATAGGAGAGCAGGGGTCGTTGTTTGCAAGTGTAAATGGCTTCCGGCCAGCCGTCTGCTTCGTCGGGTTCAGGCTTGTGACAAATGAGGCCTGGAGCATCCAGCAGATGGTCGTCAATGACAGGGCCTGGATCCAGCGGAATCACGTTTTGTACTGCGGAAAGGATATCCGCAGCAAATGGCTGTTGAGTCAAACGGGTGTTGATTTCGTACAGGTAACAGCCGTGTGCTTCCCAGTCTTCGTGCAGTGACAAATAGAGGTCAATACGGGAGCACTCTTTGCGAAACCATGAGACGTGTTGGCGAACTTCTGTACTGCGTTGCAGCAGGTAGTCTCGATTGAGGTCTATGTTCTGATGATTGTTGCGTGTGTTGATGGCATAGCCCGTGGGGTTCAGGCAGGGAAAAATCAGCCAGTGGACGTGTAGTGAAAAACGCTGTTGTATCAGGTGATCAACGATGGCTTGAACACCTGCGGGTTCATTGCCGTGGATGCCGGCGGAAAGGTAAATTATCGGCGAATCATCGCGGGTTCCTTTTCGTTCCAGCAGAAGTAAACGTGCAGGAGATTCAGGGGCACCGAGCCAGCGTCCCTGAAATCCATCCAACCCTGAAGGGAGGATCAGGTTGGGGGTAATCTCATAAGAAGTGTCTGACATATTTCAAATTACCCGTGTCCCGCACAAAGTCGACCTTGACGGGAAAGTACCACAAAGGTCTATTCCTGTTCCGCCAGCCAACGTTCCGCTTCAATGGCAGCCTGGCATCCCATACCTGCAGCGGTAATGGCCTGACGGTAAACGTGATCGACGCAATCTCCTGCAGCATAGACGCCTGGGATGGCGGTGCGCACCTGGCTTCCCTGTTGCGGGACCACATACCCGTTTTCATCCAAAGGTATCGAGCCTGCCAGTGCGCTGGTATTGGGTGTGTGACCGATGGCCACAAAGACGCCCTTGCAGGCAAGGTTGGATTCACTGCTATCCACCGTGTTGCGTACGCGCACGCCTGATACGGCTTTTTCAGCAACCCCGATTACTTCCACCACCTGGTGATTCCAGAGTACTTCGATCTTGGGGTTTTCCAGAGTACGTTTGGCCATGATTTGCGATGCCCGCAACTGATTGCGCCGATGAATCAGGGTTACTTTACTGCAGAATCGTGTCAGAAACAGAGCCTCCTCGCAGGCGGAGTCTCCTCCGCCGACCACCACCACGTCCATATTGCGGTAAAAGGCACCGTCGCAGGTGGCGCAAGTGGTGACACCCCCGCCGCCGAACAGAGCCCTCTCTGAGTCCAGCCCGATCATCTTCGGGGAGGCGCCAGTGGCGATAATCAGAACGCGGGCCTCAAGGGATTCGCTATCGGTGTGTAACACTTTGCGCTCTGCACTCAATTCCACGTTCTTGACCATGGACTGTTTGAAGCGCGTGCCAAAACGTGTGGCTTGCTGGCGAATGCGCTGCATCATTTCGTAGCCGTCAATACCCTCGGGAAATCCTGGGAAGTTTTCCACCTCGGAAGTAGTGGTCAACTGTCCGCCAGGTTGAGTCCCTTCAATGATCAGAGGGTTGAGATTGGCGCGTGCCGCATAGATCGCAGCGGTGAGCCCGGCGCAGCCAGAGCCTAGAATGATGACATTTTCCATGTTTTTGTTTTTGGCAGAAGTAGAGTTGAATGTTAAATTGGCTGATTGTGGTGGCAGGGTGTTAAGCTACCCGATCCTGAACCGAAATCCCATACGATGTTGAATCTGATAGACAGTCATACTCATGCCGAGTTTTTTTTCAAGCAAGGTT
>CAZYDZ010000159.1:3555-5447 GCA_964646535.1 uncultured Opitutaceae bacterium | reverse complement strand
CCCCAATGAAAGCAGGGGCAGGGAACGCGCATTGCTGGCCTGGAAATACGATCACAAACGCCAGTGTTATCTGTCGCCAGACCCGCATTTGGCAGATTTGTATTTGCTCCATCGTATCGATTCTCCCACTTCGGGTGTTGTTTTGTTGTCGAGTACGGAAGGGGAAGCGGATCGGGTGCGCAGCCTGTTTGCCAACCGTTCTGTCGAAAAAACCTACTATGCCATCGTGCGGGGACGCCTGCAGAGTCCACTTGAGGTGTGGACAGACCATTTGGATACAAAACGCGAAAAGGGTTATGCACGCACTGTGACCCACAGGGGTACGGAATCGGTGACAGAGGTGCGTTCTCCTGCCCGTCCTCCACGCCAGGCGACGGCATCCTTGCTGGAGTTCAAACCGCGCACGGGTCGCACCCATCAGATTCGGGTGCAGTGTGCGCACCGCAGCCTGCCGATTTTGGGCGATCAGACATACGGGGACTTTGCGTGGAACAAAGAATGGCGCAAGCGCAGCCGTGACAAGGACCTGTACCTGCATGCAGCCCGCCTTCGCCTGCCCATGGGCAAGGAAGGACTGTTGACCGTGTGTGCGGAGTTTCCCGAGGCGTACGCCCGCGCATTTCCCTTGCTGGGGTTGCCCGCACAGTCGCCCTTTCCGGTGAGCGACCGCTTTAGTATTAGTAGATAGGACCCATAGGGTTTTTGGTATCTAACCTATTTTGAAAGAGAAGGCGATTGCGTTTTCAGCAATGAGCGCGATGGGTGTTTCTTTTGCAGCAGGCGTTTGACCCGCCAGCGTTGGTTTTTCTGGACGATGTAGCCGATACAGGAGGGGGCGCCGCAGTGGCAAGGGTGGTCGAGGAAGTGTTCCATATCGTAGCCGTAGTCTATAAATAATTCTTCGCCAGGCTGTATTTCCCGCAAAGAGTAGTAGTAGATTTTACCCCTGTGGACGCGGGCCTCGCAATTGGGTTCGCAGGAGTGGTTGATAAAACGGGTGTAGTTATCGGCGACATTGCCGTCAATGTCGTAGCGTTTATTCAATTCAAAGATATAGACGCGTCCGCTTTCGCCAGCGTTTTCCATCTGGGCCACGCCACGTTTTTGGGATTCCGCCTTGGTAATTTTTTCACCCGTGTATTCCAGCAACCTGATTTCGGCGGGGATGGCGTTGACCGCAAAGACGCCATTGCCGTGAATGGAAGATTTACGTACTTCCAATTCGATGTCATGATCGAGATAAAGTATTGTTTTGCCTTGTTGTTCAATCACCCGCATGTGTTTTTAAGACCTTATGAATTCCTCTCCAATCGAAAGCCTTCGATTTCTCACTGCCGTACAGGTACGCGACATTGCCGACCAGTTTGGCAGTCCACTCTATGTATATGACGAGAGGACACTCAAGAAGAATGCGGAGCAGGTTGTATCCTTTCCCGCTCCGTTTGGGTTGACGCCGCGTTTTGCCATGAAAGCGAATCCGCATCGCGTGGTATTGCGGCTGTTTCACGAAGCGGGTTTACACATTGATGCAAGCAGTGGCCACGAGGCCAGACGTGCCATGGCTGCGGGAATTCCAGCGGACCATATATCACTCAGCACGCAGGAATTACCCGTGGACTTTACAGAGCTGTTGAGCGCTGGAGTGCAAATCAATCTTTGTTCGTTGGATCAGGTATGTCGGGTGGGCAAGGCGTTGCCCGGATGGAAAGTGGGCTTGCGGGTGAATCCAGGACTGGGGTCTGGCGGGACTGGCAAGACCAATGTAGGTGGTCCTTCCTCCAGTTTTGGGATATGGCACGAGCATTTGAACGAGGCAGCGGAGTTGGCCGCACAGCACGGGTTACATGTGTTTCGGATACACACGCACATTGGTTCAGGCAGTGATCCGGAGG
>CAZYDZ010000159.1:0-3545 GCA_964646535.1 uncultured Opitutaceae bacterium | reverse complement strand
TGGACACGGTGCGACGTTTCCCGACAGTGACGCATTTGAACCTGGGGGGGGGATACAAAGTGGCCCGCATGCGCGAGGAAGTGAGTACCGACTTGCAAAAAATCGGTCTGCCCGTAGCTAGGGCATTGGAGGCGTTTGCACAGGAAACTGGCCGCAGGATTCATTTGGAAATTGAGCCAGGCACCTATCTGGTGGCAAATGCGGGAGCATTGTTGTGCCGTATCCAGGACAAGATGGATACGGGAGAGAATGGTCATGTGTTTCTCAAACTGGATGCGGGAATGACGGACATCCTGCGCCCGTCCCTGTATGGCGCCCAGCATCCGCTGGTGGTGGTTCCAGCCGACCCGCAGTCGGCAGACCGACCACTGGAGCCGGCGGTTGTGGTGGGGCATTGCTGTGAATCAGGAGATCTTCTTTCGCCTGCGCCAGGAGATGCGGAGACACTGTCAGAACGATCCATGTTGAGAGCGGAAACAGGAGACTTCCTGGTGATCGAAGGGGCAGGAGCGTATGTCGCCTCGATGGCCAGCCATAACTACAATTCGTTTCCTCAATCAGGCGCTGTTCTGGTTCGTGAAAACGGCGCTCCGGTATTGATTTCCCAACGACAAACATTGGAGGATATCTGGAGTCGGGAAATTCCGATCTGATTTTTATGAGTGCATCGAGAAACCGTTCGTCATTTCTGTCAGAAGCCGTGTGCCAGCGTTACGGAGCATGGATTCTGGTGGTGGGTGCGCTTATATTGCTGTTTTCAGGCACGATGGAAATTCCATTGCTGGACAGGGATGAGCCGCGTTTCTCGCAGGCGACCAGAGAGATGATACAGCGCGGTGAATGGGTGGTTCCCTATTTCAATGCAGAGTATCGTTTTGACAAGCCCGTGTTGACCTATTGGCTGATGCGTGTTCCTTACCTGTTGTTTGGTACATCAGAGTGGACGGCCAGGCTGCACACTGTAGTGAGCGGTGCATTGCTGGTTCTGGTCACTTATTTCTGGGGTCGTCAATGGTATGGCGCGCGCGCGGGCTTTCTGGCTGGCTTGGGATTGTTGACCTGCCTGCAAATGATGATACACGGGAGGATTGCCGTGGCAGACATGCCGCTGATTCTCTGTATCGCACTCTCTCATTGGGCATTATGGCGGTTATTGCAGCAGGAGGGATCATCAAGGAGATCATTCTGGATTTTGTATGGCTCCATGGGAATTGGTTTTCTGGCCAAGGGTCCGTTGGCGGTTGCCGTACCATTGGTTACATTGTTGCTGTACCGCTTTTTGCTACATCGCAAACCCGTGGAATGGAAGCGTTTGCAATGGTGGTGGGGGATTCCGTTGTTTCTGTTGATTATTGCTCCGTGGGGAATCCTGGCGCTGACGAAAACCTCGGGGTTGTTCTGGGACCAGGGGATGCAGTACCATGTGATTGACCGTGGTATTGAGGTGTTCAATGAGCGTAGCTTTGTATTCGGGTTTTATTTTCTAACGGTATGGGGCAGTCTTTTCCCGTGGTCACCATGGCTTCCAGCCTGGGTGAGAGATAATTTTGTTCGGCCTGATGCCCGACAGGCCTTTCTGACGGCCTGGTTTTTAGGGCCATTTTTGATTTTCTTTTTCTACGCGACCCAATTGCCGCATTATATTCTGCCAGGATTCCCCGCGTTTTTCCTACTGTTGTTTCGCAGTGGCAGTTTACCCGTATTCCGTGACCGAGTCAGTTTATCCGTGTATCAGTTGCTGCGGGTATTGTTCCGCTTGCTGGCTGTTGTGGCGATGGGTGCCGCCATTCTGATACACATATACATGGGTGAGGCGGCGGGAGTGGCCCATGTGTTTGCAGCAGTCGCCTTCCTGTTGATTGCCGCGCTATTGTTGTCGGATGCCGTGCGCAGGCAGCGCAACCTGCTTCTGTGTGGCGCTTTTGTCGCTTTGATTCTTGGCTGGCATTGGTTGGGAACTACCATGCGCGACAATTCCGTGGTGATTCGCATGGAGAATGTCCTGCGCGAAACCAATCAGGGGGAAGCTGTGTGGGCAGCCCGCTTCCGCGAGCCTTCACTGGTGTTTTACGGTGATCGGGTATGGCGAATGTTTGAGGATGAACCCCATCTGGAAAAGGCGCTCGATGAAGCTTCCACGTTGCAGTATCCGTCGATGATTTTGTTGCAGCGTAGAGAGATGAAACTGGATCGCCAGTTGGGCGATTTGTTGAAGTCAGGATTCAAACGAGAGACCATCCCACACACGCCATCGAAGGAAGAAATCCAGGCGGACGTGCTCGCTACAAGGCTCCACGCCCTCGGCTATGAGCCGCAACGCTTTAGAGGAATGAATTACGCCCGCTTTACCTGGGTCGAACTGGAGTTGTGGATAAAATAATCTGCCGATAATCTGTGGTCCCTCGATTACCTTTGGCTGCGTTCGGTTTCGAGGAGAAACGACTTGAGTTGGGGACCCCAGTAGAAGCCGCCGACCCCGCCGCTTGCGGGGAGAACACGATGGCATGGGACACCGATTCCCCACGGGTTGGCGCCGACCGCGGTGCCAACGGCGCGCGTGGCCTTGGGGCGGCCAATGGCGACCGCTATTTGCTGATAGGTGCGTGTTTCCCCGAAGGGAATGGATTCCAGATAGCGCCAGACCTGATTTTGGAATGGAGTCCCACGTTGCTTTTTGGCAACGGTTTTCCAGTATGTGAAAAACTCTTTCAGGCTTTGAAAAGAGCGTGTGACTGCTGGCGCTGTAGGAGGCTGTTGCGCGAAATTCGCCTGCGACACTTTTTCAGGCGTAACGGACACACACACATCGCCTGCAAACTCGGCATATAGACTTCCCCATGGAAATTGCCAGCGATGAACAGTAATACTCATACGGGTCATGATACTACCAGATTCAGGATTTTACCAGGGACAAAAATAACTTTTCGGATCGTTTTACCCTCTACGTGCGCCTGAATACGTTCATTCTGCAACGCTTGTTGCAGCACGGTTTCCTGTGACTCATCGGTATCCACCTGCAATTCTCCGCGTACCTTACCGTTGACCTGTACTATGATCTGTACCTTGTCTTCTTGCAGGAAGCGGGGATCCGCCTTGGGCCAGACAGCCTCTGTAATCGTATGAACGCAGCCGCTGCGCGCCCATAGCTCTTCGGCGATATGTGGGGCAAACGGAGCCAGCAATTGCAGGAAAATACGGGCAGAGGCAAGAGTGAAGCCCTCCTGTTTCTGCATGCTGTTGGATGCCACCATCAGTTGGGAAATGGCGGTATTGAAACGGAGATTGTCGATGTCCTGGGTTACCTTGACAATAGCCTGATGCAGGACGCGCAGGAAATCCTCGCTGTCGGTAGTCGTATTTTGAATACTCGGTGAAAGATTTCCATCCTTATCAATGAACAACCGCCAGACTTTTTTAAGGAAGCGGTGTACGCCCTCGATATTGCGGGTACTCCACGGTTTCATAGCCTCCAGTGGGCCGAGAAACATTTCGTACAATCTGAGGGAATCGGCTCCATATTCGGCGATGATGTCATCTGGGTTAAT
>CAZYDZ010000158.1:0-5455 GCA_964646535.1 uncultured Opitutaceae bacterium | reverse complement strand
CCGATCCAGAACACGAAGTTCACGATATACCACGCCCAATTCACCGGATTTCTCAATCCCCATGTCCCTACCCCAGTGGAAATCAGGTACACGAGACCAAACGCGGTGTACAACGCCAGAAAAGCAGAGACCGCGAAACAGATCCACCACCAGCGCGGGGTAGGCCCTTCGACGATGCCGCAGATCTTTTCCGTGATCCAACCGAAACTCCGATTGTTCTCAATCAGCTCGCGCCGCGGCATTTGAGTCGGATGGACTTCTGCCGGTAATACAGTTCCTGTAGTATGTTCTGCCTGTGCCATAGCGGGCTTAAATGCTTGGGTTGTTATCCTTGAAGTCCTTCTTGTACTCCATCTTGCTCAACGGCATTCGATAAAAGTCCGGCATGAGCGGGTTCGGATTGCGCAGGCGTCCCAAATATGTAGTACGGGGACGGATGTTCAGATAGCCGAGTAATGCGTAATCGCGATCACTGGCCTTGGCCTTTGACACCGCAGTATTGGTATCCGCAATGTCTCCAAAGGTAATGGAATCCGCAGGGCATGCCTGCTGGCAGGCCACCTTGATGACGCCATCGGGTACCTTGATGTTATCCGAATCGCGGGCCGCCACCTTCTGGCGAATCTTGGCCGCCTCAATGCGCTGTACGCAGTAGGTGCACTTTTCAATCACCCCACGCATACGCACCGTGACATTCGGATTCTTCTGCATCTGCAAGGTATTCGGCATACCTTTCGGGCCGAGTGGCCCCATGTACAGCTTGTCAATCTGGCGCTGATTCCAATCGAAGAAGTTGAAACGGCGCACCTTGTACGGACAGTTATTGGCGCAGTAACGGGTGCCCACGCAGCGGTTGTAGGCCATCGTGTTCAAGCCCTGGCTGTCGTGTACGGTCGCATTGACAGGGCACACGCTCTCACATGGAGCCAGCTCACAGTGCTGACAGCCAACTGGCATGATCGCCACCTGCGGGTCTTCGGGTATCTTGAGCATATCCGATTCACCGCTGGAGAAATAACGGTCCAGACGTACCCAGTGCATGACGCGACCGCGCGACACCTGTTCCTTGCCGACAATCGGAATCGAGTTTTCACTCTGGCAGGCGATGACACAGGCATTGCATCCCGTACAGGTATTCAGGTCAATGGACATCCCCCACTGCTGTGGAGCATCAAATTTGGGCGTCTTGTAAAGAGAATTACCAACTGGGATCTGAGTCGACTTTTCCGCCAGCGGCATGTTGTGGTCTTTGCCGTAGATAGGCGGGGAATGAGATTCCGCTCCCATCTTGTTCACCCAGTTCGGATCCTTCTGGTAATCCGCAACATTGGTCTCACGCACAATCGCACGCCCTTCCATGGAAGGATGCTCCTGCGTATTCGCCAGCATATAGGTGCCGCCAGTGACAATCAACTGTGCCCCCTGTACCGCAACCAAAGTCGATGAAGTACGTAGCGGATACGCATTGAAACCCGTATCGGTGCCCACGCGACCCGCCTTGCGGCGGCCAAAGCCAAGCGGAGCAATCACGGTATAATCGGCCAGTCCTGGCTGAATATGCACCCATGCGTTTACCGTGCGCCCGTCGGCCAGTTTCACCTGTACACGTGGCGCCAGCTCTTTACCAGCGATAAACTCGTTGCTGCGGATGCGAGACTGCCCCAGACGATTGATCATCAGCGAATTGGGCAGTACATCCAAAACTTCAGCCAGCTTGGGGCTGATCAACAGGGCATTGTCCCAGGTCAGCTTGGTCATCGGCTCGGGACACTCCTGCAGCCAGCCGTTGTTGGCATAACGCCCGTCATACGTGTGGAAACTGGGCTGGAAACGAATTTCCAGATTATCCTTGGACGGACTGCGCGGCGTCACCTGCGCTTCGGTGACAAATTCTCCCAGGCGGTCCAGGCTCGGCGTGATCTTCACCTCTTTAGCGGCGCTGCCTTCCAGGAAACCGAGGAACAGCAACTCTTCAATCTCCGTCACTTCAGGCTTCTTGCCCGGACGCAGTTGGCCAAAGGTATCCTTGACCACGGCGTAGGCCTCGGGTTCTTTCTCGCCAGCCAGCACAGCCAGCAATTCCAACTCCATGATCCCGTCATACAACGGCAGAATCATCGGCTGTACCGACAAATAAGTGCCGTCATAGGCGCGCAAGTCTCCCCAGCTTTCCAGATAGTGGGCAGCGCTGAAATGCACATGCGCATACTCCGTTGTTTCGTTTTCGTAAAGGCTGTAGTGGTAGACCGACTCCACCGATTTCTGCAGCTCTTCCCAATTCAGATCGGCAGGTGCGTCGTAAACGGGATTGCTGTGCAGAATCAGCAACTGGGAAATGCCGCCAGCGCGAATTTTGTCCGCCAGCGCGTAGATGCTGTCACCGCTCTCCTGCGCGTGTTCAACCATGCTCAGCGTATTGCCATAGGCTCCCACCAACAGGTTCGCCACGTAAAGGATCTGCTGCACTTCCTCGGGCAGCGAACTGCCACCGACAATCAACGCCGTTCCAGCCTTGGCATGCGCCAACAGATCTTTCGCACACTCGCGGATCCACTGCTCAAGTTCTTTTTCCTTATAGGTCTGCAACAATGGCGCGGCCTGGGCTTTCAATTGACGGATCAAACCGTTCTCACTGCCGCTCTGCGCTGCCAGTTCAGCCAGCAGCAACGCGGCAAAGGCTGCCAGTTCGCCATTGGCCAGACGAAAACGGTGGTCGGCCAGCGTACCGCTCACCGAGTAATCGGATTCCACACAGTAGAGACGACCCATCTTGTGCGCCTCGTCCGCATTCATCACCCTGCGGGAACTGGCGAAACCAAGGGAGTTGTGAATGGCACCGGGCTCGCCCTCCGTGAAGTTTGAATCGATCGCCAGTACGCATTTGGCTTTTGCAAAATGGTAGACAGGCTTGACTCTGCTGCCGAACAGCTTTTCCGCAGCCCTGAACGGCGCAGTCTGGTCAATCGGCTCGTAGTCCGCAATCAATGCCTGCGGCAGATCCTTCCTGATCTGTTGCAACAAACGCTGACGCGATGGCGAGGTGGAACGACTGGCAAGAATCGCAAAACCAGCCCCCTTGTTGGCCTGAACCACACGACGCAGCGTACTGACTTCATCCAACGCCACGGACTTGTTTAAAATCACAGACCCCTTACGGGACACCTGTGAACGGTCGGGATCGTACAAATCCAATACACTGGACTGCGCATAACTCCCCGTCTTCCCTGCGTACGCCTTGTAGGTCGGATTTCCTTCAACCTTGGTCGGGCGCACCTCGTGCGTTTCCACAATCAACGGTGTCGCATCATGCGCGCTGCCATAGGCGGTCGCATAATACTCCGCACGTCCTGGAATCACATTCTCAGGCTGTTTCGCATACGGCAAAATCTTGTGTTCGGGGCGTCGGCAGCCGCTAAGCCCCACGCCAGCCAGGGCAAACGAAGCCGCCATGACTTTCATGAAATGACGGCGATCCATGCCATCCAAATCTCCAGCGCCTTCGGGAAACTCATGGGCTACGGCTTCCTTGAAGCCTTCCGTCTCCATCAGCTCGTCCAGGTTTCTCCAATACTTGGGACCATTCATGGTATTATCGGTAGAAAAATCTTTCATCGGTGGCATCCAGAGCAACTTTGCGGAGGGTTAATTTTCCAGTCGTGAACGAACTTTTCTCCCTGTTCGATCTGCTGCTCACGACTTTCGGGTTTCCAAGTCAGATCGTACACCTTATCCAGCGGACGCACGAACTGTTCAGGATTGCGATGGCATTCCAGACAGAATCCCATGCTGTGCGGCTTGGCGTGATAAACGACTTCCATTTCGTTCACCTGACCATGACATTCTACACAACTGATTCCGCGGTTTACGTGTACAGCGTGATTAAAAAAGACATAATCAGGGGTCTTGTGTATCTTTACCCACGGAATCGGCTCCCCCGTACGGGCGCTCTCACGCACCAGTTCAAGCAGGGGATTGTCGACCTGTACCTGGGAGTGACAGTTCATACAGGTACTGGTGGCCGGCACGTTGGAGTGTTCCGACTGCTCCACATACGTGTGACAATAACGGCAATCTATGCCCAATTGTCCCGTATGCAGACTGTGATCAAAAGCCACTGGCTGGATCGGCTGATACCCTTCCCGCGAAAACGAGGGAGTCAGATAGTAACGGGCGCCTATCGTTAAGGCCACAGAGATCAGGATGAGCGCGATTACCACTTTGAGTGGAACCGCATTTGCCGATTTGGGAAAAATGTTAGCCATAATATCCGGTCAAACTGTAGGTTTCAGTGAGAACAGTCAGGATTGCGAAAAGCCTTGGTCCGCGGATCGCGACTGCAACGGGCCATCAACTTCCCCTTTCCCGATGCCTCAGTGCGGACTGCTGCCTGAACCACGGATGACAGACCGATAAAGGACAACCCTGCAACCAGAGTCGTCCCAATCTTGCCAAAAAAACGTTTGCGCGAAATGGGTGTGTTCTGCATGTAAGACCTAAAAGCTGAACTGTTGGAAAAGATTAGTTGGTTATGCCAAATTCTCCGTTACTGTAAACTCCAAAAGAGAGTTTCGCTTAACCACCTGATAAGTGAACCCGTAAAAACTGGTTGCTTTCGGTTTCCTCTGCAATGACATTCTTATCAGTGGGTTAACAAATCAAAACTGCTTAATTCCCAGTATTAGAAACTTTTTTTTCAGAAAATGTTGAAAGCAGAATCACTTATTCGCGTCCGCTACGCTGAAACGGACCAGATGGGATATGTTTATCACTCCAATTATCTGGTCTGGATGGAAGTCGCCCGTATCGAGATGCTGGACCGATGGGGACTCCCCTACGCGAGGCTGGAGGCCGACGGCTATCTGCTGCCCGTACTGGAAGCACGGGTTCGTTACCGACGCCCTGCTCGTTTTGACGACCGCGTCATCGTGGAGGCAACCGTGAAGGAGCGTCCCGTGGTTCGCTGGCAGATTGACTACCGCATTTATCGACAAGGCGACCCCGACTATCTTTACGCCATAGGCCACACGGAACACAGCTTTGTCGACCGCACAGGCAAGCCCGTGCGCCCCCCGCAATCCTTTCAGCAACGCATCAAGACGCTGTTCACACAAAAGTGATTTACCACAAGGACATCAGGACATAAAAAATATAAAATAAAGGAAACCGCAGATGGCGCAGATTAGGGAACATTGCGGAAGTCCCGATTCAACCAGAACGACCCAGGGCGTTGAGGATTGAGAAATTTCAAAAACCATCTGCGTGAATCTGCGCCATCTGCGGTTCCTTTTCCCTTTGTGCCCCTGTGTCCTCGTGGTAAAAGCGAACTGATCCCCTTGACCTGGATTTGGGAAATCGACAATGTGCTGCAATGGTTTCTGAATTTGTCGTAATCATGGCTGGGGGACGCGGAGAACGTTTCTGGCCAATGAGCCGCCTGAAAAAGCCCAAACATCTG
>CAZYDZ010000157.1:0-5486 GCA_964646535.1 uncultured Opitutaceae bacterium | reverse complement strand
CTGTAGTTACCATCCTCAAGGAACAGCAGGCTTCCGGTGATATCCAGCGCCTTGGTTTCATGACGGTTGGCTTCCAGTGTGCCTCCGTCAAAGATCTGTACCTGCGTATAGCGCGGACTTCCGCTCACCAGATTGCCACCGATTCCCCCTTCGCCTGTCAGTATGGAGCCAGCCAATACACGAAGATGGGAGGTGCTGCCGAAGCGGCCGTCCAGTACCAGCGTTCCTCCCTGGATCGAGGTGCCGTCCGTGTGGGTCGAGTTTTCCGCGGTGGACAGGTAGCGCCATGTTCCAGGTCCTGCCTTGACCACTCGGAAATTCTCATTGCCTCCAGACAACGGAGCCGTCTCTGAAAAAGCAAAACCGCGCGCAAAAATCAAATCTCCGTCCATACTGTACTGATGGATAAACAAAGTTCCTTGCGCTTCAGGATAGGACATGTTTACCGGATCGGTAGCAACGGCTCCGTACACGATATAGTCTTTGGTTCCCTCTTCCATTAAAAACGCACTGGCCATGATACGCATTGGTATCCAGCCCTCGCTTTTCGTGAAGGACATAGAACCTGTACCATCTCCTACTTCGCTCGGACGAATGGTTAGAGCTCCGGACCTGAGGAAAGCAGCCTGTGTCAGGTCAATGGTCTGGTGACCTGAAGTCCAATAATGGTTTGCACCGTTTCCAACGTACCCAGTAAGTTCTGTCGGGGTTACACGAGTTACCGCACCCCCTGCAGCGAGATACAAGAACCCGGTTTTCCGTTCTCCTCCTTCCAACTCAGTTGTGGTGAGATGATACCCATAACGACCAAAGGATGTTTCGCCCCCCCCCCAATTCACCGATCCAGTGGTCAATTCCGAGATATCAATATTCACTGTTGATACCGAGATATTGCCAACAGACGGCACACCAGGAGCAAACGGGTTTATAAAGGAGCTTGGATGTAAAGACAGCGTCGAACTGTCCCTAACCACAATCGAATGAGCCCCAGACAAATTCTGCCGTGTTAAAGAAGCGCCCACAGAAAATGTTGCATCATTTTCAATGACCAGTTGAGTCGACGACACGCGATCCGCTTCGTCCCATGTATCCACAAATCGCCCCAAAGTCATCGAGCCAGTCGTCATGTTTCTCCCGCTTATCACGAGGGTTCCCTCGCGCAGAACCAGATTACTGGTTACACTACTACCCATGCTGGCATCCAGCGTCAACACGCCTGAACCTTCCTTTACCAGCGAATAGGTTCCAAAGTATTGCCCTATGTCACCACTGATAGTGATCCCTGCGTGTCCCGTGTCAAAAACAGCTCCCTCATAGGAACCATATTGGCTGTCAGGTATTAACCCGGATCCGGCTGTCAACTGGATAGGATTTGCGATGAACTGCTCGTAATCACTGTGGTTGGCTATCGTTCCGTTGACCAGAAAAAGATTGCCATCCAATGTAAACGAGGAGCCCAACGTACTGGCAAACGTGATGTTCTTCACCCATAGCGTGGTCAGATAATCATTGTAGGAGTAGGTGTTCTCTCCGTTAAAAATCAGGCTGTCGCCGTCCATAGGAATACTGGACGTACTCCAGTTCATCACATTAGACCAGATGTCATCACTGGCTCCCGTCCACGTGTGCGTGGTCTGGGCAGAAAGAAAGCCAATAGAGAGGAAACACAGGCAATGTATAAACGCTGAACAAGTAATTATTATCGATTTCATAGTTTGAGAAACAATAGGAGGTTTAAACGAGGTCATTATGGGTACACATTTCCCAGTTCGGTAAATAGTGTTTTCGAACTATTTATTTGTAATTTTGTTGCAAAAAACAGCCCCTCAGGGAAATGTGCTTTGCCTGCCTGGACTCCACCCTTGCATTCTCCCTGAAACCGCTGTTTACCTTGATTCACACCAATCACGCCCGCAAACTATGACGACTTCTCCCTATAAGACGTACCCTCTCGATATCTCAAAAATAACGACTCCGCGCTACTATGCGTTCAGGTCTTATCCACAACTGGTTCCCAACCTCCCCTACAGCGTCTTATCCATTGGACACGTTACGTATCCACAGGGATACTACTGTACGCCAGCAAAAGCCTCTTCTGCAGCCATTTACTGGGGAATCAAGGGAAAAAATCGCTTCTGGACCGGCAAGGAGTGGTTCTATTTGCAACCAGAATATATTTATGTCCTCTACCCCAACGAAGAAATTTATTTCGAAATTGTTTCAAATACCTGTACCTACGGACTCATCGAATTTGACAACCCACGAATCACCACTCTTCTTGCCGCTTTCGGGTTGACAGACAAATCCTACAGGGTAGGTCCCTGCCTGGAGCAAGACATCCTCGAGATAGGCGCTTTATTAGGACAGAGAACCGAAGAATGCGAACGTACAGCATCCAGTCTGGCCTACAATTTTCTAATCAAAATGACCGCAACGATCTATGGCAAAAGAATAGGACCTCTAATCCAGCAATGCAGAAACGAGATCCACCGATGCCTGACAGATCCCGATTTCAATATCGATACATTGGTCGACAACCTGAAAATCCAACGCACCACCTTGTTCAGGAGATTCAAGGCCACCTACGGCATCTCTCCTGGCCGTTATTTGCATCAACAGAGAATTCAGTATGCTCTTGATCTGTTAAGTAACACATACCAGCCCATACAGGAGATCGCCTCCCGCTCAGGCTTCGCAACCCATGCTTATTTTTCCAACGTCATCCGTAAAACCACTGGTTTGAGCCCCGAAAAATACCGAAAAAAATATCCTGCACAGAATCCACCTATTCACCACTGGACCCACCCTATCTCCAAAACATAGCCTCCTTTTCATTTCTTTGTCAGAGCGACTACTGACCTGAATGCCACTAGTTGAAGGCTATGATCGCTGGTTTTATGGGTAGCGCCGTCTTGAGTGAGGGACGAGGCGCTATTGTCTGTTCCCATTTCCCGGTCAGCCCCCCGACCTGTCGGGAACCCTACCTTATCCGCATCGGAGCACTGTAGGAGGGGCTTTACGCCGACACAAAACCACACCCATTCGGTCGGGGCGTAAAGCCTCCTACAAATATCGTGAAAGTTTGGTCGCGGTATAAAGCCGCTCTTACATGATGGGACTGCGGCCGTGGTATCCCCCTCTTTGTAAAAAGACTTGGCAAAACGGTATTTTTACCTTTTACTGTCCCTTTTTCCCATTTTCCAACATGTCTCAACACAACAGTTTCAAAAGCGGGGGCAGCAGCTCCACCAGTAAAAGAACCGTTCTGAAGCGGTTTGAACGCATCGACCTGCTCAAAAAACGCGGGCAGTGGAAAGACGGTGACCGCGTGATCGGTCTGCGCAAAACCCGCCCAGAGGAATAATCCCCTCTCTCGGCTGAGATTTTTTTATATAGAGCCTTCCCTGTACGGGAAGGCTTTTTTATCTATTGAGGTTCCCTTTGTTTCCGTTTCTGATTGTAGCTCATGTTTGAAAACCTCACAGACCGTCTCAGTAAAGCCATTCGCAATATCCGCGGTGTGGGCAAGCTGTCCGAAGACAACATCGCCGATGCGCTGAAAGAGGTGCGCACGGCCCTGCTCTCCGCTGATGTCCACTTCAAAGTGGTGCGCGACTTTATCGAAAGGGTAAAGGAGAGCTGCATCGGACAGGAGGTTATCAAGTCTGTGACTCCTGGTCAGATGATCGTGAAGATCATTCACGACCACCTGGTGGAACTGCTGGGAGAGGGAACCACTGCTCTTGCCAACAGGCGTCCGTTGAAGATCATGCTGGTCGGTCTGCACGGCGCGGGAAAAACCACGACCGCCGCCAAGCTGGGCGTGTCCCTGAAAAAACAGGCGCTGACCCCCCTCCTTGTCGCCTGCGACGTCTATCGTCCAGCGGCAATTGACCAGTTGGAAATCCTGGCGCGTGACAACGATCTCGGGTTCTTCGCCGACCGCGCACAGAAAAATGTCCCCAGGATCGGGAGAGATGGTTTACGCCATGCGGAACGGGAAGGCGCCACCGCCATTATTTGGGACACCGCGGGTCGTCTACAGATTGACGGTGATCTAATTCAGGAAATCAAAAACCTGAAAGCGGAAATCCAGCCTGATGAGGTGCTACTGGTGGCAGATAGCGCGCTCGGACAGGAGGCGGTCAATGTCGCCAAAATGTTCCATGAGGCGGTCCAATTGACAGGTATCGTCCTGACCAAACTCGACGGCGACGCCCAAGGGGGTGCGGCGCTGTCAATGAAGGCCATTACGGGAGTGCCGATCAAGTATGTGGGGCTCGGTGAAAAAGTAACCGATCTCGACCTGTTCCACCCCGATCGCACGGCAGGCCGTATCCTCGGCATGGGCGATGTGGTCTCGCTGGTGGAAAAAGCCCAGGAGACCCTGGATGCAGCCGAAGCCGAGCGAATGGCCGAGAAGATGAAGCGCGCAGAGCTGGATCTGAACGACTTCCTGAAACAGATCCAGCAAATGAAAAAAATGGGGTCACTTAGTTCGGTCATGAATATGCTGCCCGGGATGAGCGGAGTGGAAATCGGCGACAAGGAAAACAACCGCATGAAACGCACCGAGGCCATGATCCAGTCCATGACCCTGAAAGAGCGCAGTAATCCCAATTTAATCAACGGCAGCCGCCGCATGCGTATCGCCAAGGGCTCAGGCGCCAGTGTCAGCGAAGTCAATCAACTGCTCAAACAGTTCGGCCAAATGCGCAAGATGATGAAGAAGCTGCGCGGAGGGAAAATGGGCAAACTCTTGAAGGGCCTCGGCGGTAAAATGCCAGGCATGGGTGGAATGCGGGGCGGATTCCCCGGCCTGCCCCGTTAATCTTTGCGCATCCAACCGTCTATGGCACATTACGAGAATCTGATCTCCCGCGACTGGCAGGACTATGAACTGATCTCCGTCCGCCGCGGCATGAAAAAAGAGCGCTGGGGAAAATTCGTGCTGCTGCGCCCGGATCCACAGATTCTCTGGAACGGCGACGACAGGGAGGAGACCCACGAGAGACAACCGGATGCAGTCTATCATCGAAGCCAACAGGGCGGCGGCGGTTGGGAGTTTCATAGACAACTCCCTGAGTCATGGGAAATCCAATACAAGGATCTACGCTTCAAAATCACTCCTACCCCTTTCAAACACACCGGGTTGTTTCCTGAACAGGCAATCAACTGGGATTGGATGCGCGAGCGCATCCGCAAGGCAAAAGCGCCACAGGAGTGCCTGAATCTGTTCGGCTACTCGGGAGGCGCCACAGTTGCTCTGGCGAAAGAGGGAGCCCGTGTTTCCCATGTCGATGCCAGCAAGGGCATGACCACCTGGTGCCGGGAAAACGCCATCCTCTCCGGACTGGCCGATGCCCCCATTCGCTATCTGGTGGAAGACTGCCTCAAGTATGTTGAGCGCGAGGTGCGACGCGGACGCAAGTACGACGGTATCGTTCTCGACCCCCCCTCGTTTGGCCGCGGCAACAAAGGCCAGG
>CAZYDZ010000156.1:0-5506 GCA_964646535.1 uncultured Opitutaceae bacterium | reverse complement strand
CAGGGAGTGGGCAATGGCTATTTGTGGCGTTTGCGTATTCCCTTTGATCACTGCGACAATCCGCGCAACTACCTGTCCAAGATACAAAATTATTCCAAGGTGTACGACAACCTGAATTCGATCTCTCATCTGAATGATTTTGTCAGCGCCTGTCTGGATTTGATCGAACGCAAGGCGCCGTGGGGAACCTATAACGTGGTCAACCCTGGTTATGTGAGCACCCGCTGGGTGGTGGAGCAGATTCAGGAGATTCTGCGACCGAACAGGGGATTTGAGTTCTGGGAAAGCGACGAGGTGTTTTACGCCCAGGCTGCCAAAACTCCGCGTTCCAACTGCCTGATGGAGCCAGCCGCATTGGAGTCGGTGGGTATTCGCCTGCGTCCCGTGGAAGAGGCCGTGCGTTCCTCTTTGGAAAACTGGGTAAAACTTTCCTGATAATATAACATGAGCAATTTGCGTGTTTTGGTGACTGGCGGCGCCGGTTTTATCGGTTCTAATCTCGTCCGCTATCTGGTGGAGGAGAAAGGTATCCATGTCTGTAATTTTGATGCGTTGACCTACGCTGGCAACCCTGCGTCGTTGGAAGATTTGGAGGGCAATCCACTCTACCAGTTCGTACGGGGTGATATTACCCATGCCGAGCAGGTGCGGTCCGCCATACAGTCTTTCCAGCCTGGTTATATCCTGCACCTGGCTGCTGAGTCTCATGTCGATCGTTCCATTGACGGGCCGGCTGCGTTTTTGCAAACCAACGTGATGGGAACATTCGAGATGCTGCAGGCTGCACGCGAATACCATGCTGCATTGAGCGGAGCAGACAAGGACAGCTTCCGTTTCCTGCATGTGTCCACCGATGAAGTGTTCGGTTCGCTGGGGGCAGAAGGATTATTTACGGAAACCACCCCTTATCAGCCAAATTCCCCGTACTCGTCAAGTAAGGCGGCATCCGATCACCTCGTGCGTGCGTGGGTGCATACCTACGGGTTGCCAGCGATTATTACCAATTGCTCCAACAACTACGGCCCCTACCAGTTTCCTGAAAAACTGATTCCCGTGGTGATCCTCAACGCCTTGCGCGGTCAGCCGATTCCGATTTATGGCAAGGGCGACAATGTGCGCGACTGGCTTTATGTGCGCGATCATGCGATTGCGATATGGGAAGCCGCCACACGCGGCGAGATCGGCGAGACTTATAACGTCGGTGGGCACAATGAAAAGACCAATCTGGAAGTCGTCTATACTTTGTGCGGACATCTGGATTCCTTGAAGCCACGCGCTTCCGGTTCGTATCAGGATCTTATTACATTTGTGAAAGACCGTCCGGGCCATGACCAGCGTTATGCCATTGACGCCTCCAAGATTGGTCGCGAACTCGGCTGGCAACCCGAGGAAACCTTTGAGAGCGGTATGAAGAAAACCGTGCAATGGTACCTCGACAACCTGTGCTGGTGCGACCGTGTCATGAACGGCAAATACGATCTGCAACGCCTGGGACAAGCCTGAATGACGCTAGTTTCCCTTATAGGAGCGGCTGGCTGGTCCAAGTTGCAGAATTGAGAAACCGCAGATGGCTCGGATTTTCGCAGATCAAGGCTCATCGGCTTCGGGTGAAACCTTTCAGCCTCTGAGGAAATCTGCGTAATTTGTGGTTAAGAACTTCGAATGTGGAGGCTTTTCTCAGGCGTCCAGTTGTTGTTGGGTGTATTCCGGGCGTTGGTGGAGCCAATCCCACAAGTGTTGGGCTCGCTGTTGAATGATGGCGAGGCAGTCATCCAGACCCGCGGAGCGCTGTTTCAGATTGTCGGCGCTCATTTCTGCCAGATCGTCCAGATTGTAGAGGAATACATCGCCCATTTGGGAGACGTGAGGCTCCACATTGCGCGGTAGTGCGAGGTCAATCAGAAAGAGGGGATTCAATGCGGAGCGTTTTTTGTTTGCGCGCTGTTGCAGGTGTTCCTCGTGTATCAGCGGAGTGGATACGGTTGCGGAGCAGATGACAATATCCTGTTCGTGGAGCTGCTGGTAAAGATTTTCAAAAGGAAGGACCAATCCATTGAAGCGCCGGGCCAGGTCTTCTGCATTGGCCAGTGTGCGATTGGTGATCGTGAGTTGTCCCGAACCCTGGTTGCGCAGTGCTTGCACGGTTTTCTCGGCAACTTCACCCGCGCCGATTACCAGGATTCTGCACGAATGGAGGTCGCCGAAAATACGTCGGGCCAAGTCTACGGCAAGGTTGCCGATACTGATGGTTCCCTTGCCAACTTCCGAATGAGTACGGATATGTTTGGCCGCCTGAAAACTCTTTTGCAACACGCGATGCAGGATACTTCCGATGGTTCCTTTTTGATCCGCGTTTTGATAGGCCGCTTTCACCTGTCCAAGAATCTCAGCTTCTCCCAACATTTGCGAATCCAAGCCCGAACATACGGCGAACAAATGTTCCAGGGCTTTTTGATCGTTCAACATGCGGGAGTGCTGCTGCCAGGTTTTCCAGTCAGCAGGGTGTATTTCGGAGAGCCATTCCGCAGGGTCCCACAAGGAAGCCTGTTCATTGTGGACAAATACGATTTCGGTCCGATTGCAGGTGGCCAATACCATGAATTCGAGAATTCCAGGCACATTGGGCAGCATTTCGTACAGCAGATCAATTTGCTGGGTGGAGAGTGTCAATTGTTCACGCACCTCCAATGGGGTGGTGTGATGACTGCAGCCCCAGATAGAGATTTTGTTTTCCTTCTCACTCATGGACTATCCTCCTGTGATTCTGCGGCCGATTGGTCGACAGGGGCGAGCAGCTTCAGTTGAAGCGTATTGCGGCTGCGGTCAACAGGATATACTGTGATTAAGGCAAATAAGAACAGCAGGATGCAGGTGTAGGCAAAGCGGATGGATTGTAGTTTGCCTGTACGGTGCAGCAGTAGCAGTAGCAGACTGGCGAGCCAGAGTGTTACCGTCAGCAGGAGCTTGGCGAGATTTACCGAGGCTAGGTTTGGCAGCCAATAAATACTGCCGAGAATCAGGGAAAATGTCAGTACGCTGGTTCCCAACAGCAACAGTCGCCGGTTAATGCGTTCCAGGTCGCGTATACTCGGCAGCAGGGCAAACAACCCGCGCAGACGACGGTGGCGCAGACTGTAATTTTGCAGTAGAAACATCAGGCTGGTCATAGCCAGCAACCCAAGCGCTCCATAGCTGAAAATGGCCGATGCGGCGTGCAATTCAATCCATGGATTGGGAAAACGTGATAATGAGGGGCCATCCAATGCTGGGATCAGCCAACTGGAGAGGGATAGTCCTGCCACCAGGCCCGATGTGAAAAAACCGAGAATACTGAGTCGAAAGGCAGGTCCCACCAACAGGTAAAGGAGGACAATTGACCAGGAGATAAACTGTAAAATTTCAAAAGGGTTACCGAGCGGGCAGCCTCCCATTACCATGCCACGCTGGTACAGGCCCGTGGTTTGGACTATGAAACCGAGCAGCATGATCGGGTACAGCGCCCAGCTTCCGTACGGTTTGGAGCGTGCCAGAAAGGTGAGCGCGAACAGGAAGCCGCCGAAATAGAGGGTGGCGCCCAATCCAATTAGTGTGCGATCATCCATGATTGTGGTCGTGGTGGTCACTTTGCCACGCTTTGGTTCGGTTGGTCAGAATACGAATCCATGCTGGATGATCGTTCAGGCACGGGATGAACGTGAAGGTCCCGCCGCCCGCCGCAAGAAAGATTTCACGTCCCGCCATGTTGATCTCCTCCAGTGTTTCCAGGCAATCGGAAACAAAAGCGGGGCATAGAACGGCGATATGCCTGACTCCCTGTGAGGGGAGCGCCGCCAGGGTTTTGTCGGTATAGGGAGTCAGCCAGGGTTCACGTCCCAGTCGCGATTGAAAAGAGACCTGTATTTTGTCAGCGGCGAATCCCGTATGCTTACGGAACGCCTCCACGCTGGCATAGCACTGGTGGCGGTAGCAGGTGACCCTGGCAGGGGTTTCCACCTCGCAGCAATGCTCTTTTTGATAGCGGTGGCTGCCGGACGGGTCGCTTTTTTCCAGGTGTCTCAGGGGAATACCGTGAAAACTGAATAGCAAACGATCCAGATTGTCAGGCAATTGGGGCAGGACGGTTTCTGCCAGCGCTTCAATATAGTCGCTGTCCGCGTAAAATGGTTGCAGAATTTTCAGTTCCGCCTGTAACCCAGTTGCGCGAATACATTCGAGGGTTCGCTCCACGACGGTTTCATAGCTCGACATAGCGTACTGGGGATACATCGGCATAATAAACAGCCGTTGTATGCCATCCGCAGCAATCTGTCTCACCACGTCGGGAATAGAGGGAGAACCGTAGCGCATGGCCAGATAGACAGGCAGGCCAGTGGCTTCCTGCAACAGAGCCTGCTGCCGTTTACTGATGACAATCAAGGGAGACCCTTGATCGGTCCAGATACTGGCGTAGGCTTCTGCGGATTTCCTGGGACGGGTGGGGAGGATTCTCCCGTGAACGACCAGCCAGCGAATGGGAAACGGGGCATCGAGCACCCGTTCATCCATTAGGAATTCACGCAGGTATCGCCGCACGTCTGATACCGAGGGAGAATCGGGCGAACCGAGATTGAGGAGCAGTACTGCCTCCCTGGTAGACATGACGGGAATCAGGCGCGGCCGAGGTAGGAACCGTCGGTCGTGCTGATTTTCAGAGTTTCACCTTCCTTGATGAAGAGGGGAACCATGACTGTCAGGCCAGTCTCCATCTTGGCGGGTTTTTGTACATTGCTGGCCGTATCACCGCGTATGCCTTCTGCGGATTCGATGACTTTCATCTCCACGGAGGCAGGCAGTACCACTTGGACAGGTTTTTCGTCCACGTACAGCACATCGTAGAGATTGTTGGGAACGAGGTATTTCTTTTCTTCCTCGATCAGATCCGCGCCGAGTTCCACGGTTTCAAAACTGTCAGGATCCATGAATGTGTAGACGTTGCCGTCGTCGTAGCTGAATTCCAGACGCAGGGTTTCCGTGGTCAGAAACTCCACACTGTCCGTACTGCGGAACTTATTGGTGGTACTTGATCCCGATTTGAGGTTTCTCAGGGTGGTTTGCACCCAGCCTGCGCCACGGCCCTGTGTGCGGTGCTGCATTTCGAGCACGAGGTGCGGATTGCCCTGATAGAGAATCACTTTCCCTTTACGTATGTCAGTTGGTGAAGCCATAAAAGGCAAAAATTATCTGTCATGAAAGGGTCTCTGTCAATCGGAGTTATGGAAGAAACCTTGTTTTTTGCAGTCTTCGATGGGCACTGTTCCCGATCACTGATTTGTCATCCCTGCGACGGGGGGTTGGAATCCATGCTTTACAAACGTCCATAATAATTTACTTTTTGTGGTTTCCAGACGAAAACTTTACAGCCACTGTGAACAACCAAACGAGACGACGGGAATTGATTCGGCTGTAATCATTTCTCCTGCTTTCCATGAAACAGCGAACCATAGTTCGAGAAGCCACAATCAAGGGC
>CAZYDZ010000155.1:0-5511 GCA_964646535.1 uncultured Opitutaceae bacterium | reverse complement strand
GACGCTGGCAGGAGCGATAGGGGTGTTGGCGTTGATCAGCGTCAACAACGCCACCTTTGGAGAGAGCGCAGAAGGCAATTTCAGCCTCTTCAACTGTTCACTGTTCTCGCGGACGATGCTTTCCACCCACTGCGGATCACGCCCTGCAACCTTGCTTCCCTGCGAAAACTGAACGGCGTTGATCAGTCGATTTTGAATCCCCCCTGATACCTGCCGTTCGATGGCCAGGGCGATTTGCTCTGCCGTCGGCTGGGATCTCTGCCAGCGCCGAATCACAAAATAAACTACGCCGAGCAAGCAAAGCAGGAAACCGATATGGGACAACCAGCGTCCGAGCGAACCAAAGTAAAACAGATTATCCAGCAACAGGACAAACATCAGGTACACCAGGGGAGCCGCCAGCAAGATGCTACACAGTTCAAAAAGTACCAGCATTTTCCAGCGGCTGCGGTTTTTACTGACCAACATACGCACAATACCCGATTGCGCGCTTCCCTCACCCTTTGCACTCGTCCTTGGTGAGATGGGTCTCTTTTTTCTGGTTGTCATGGTAATCGTAGGAAAATGAAGATGAACAAAAGATAAAAAGGATATATTCAGTGTTGTTTCAACAAAGATACAGAATAAAACCTCCTTACCATATACGTAAAACAGGTCTGTTATCCGTTGTCGTCAACAGTAAGAACACATAATTCCTGCTTTTGTTCCATTTTTTGTTACATCGTCCTCCCTAATAAAACATAAATTTATTCTGTCGCCAGGATACGGTAACAATACCAGAGCATCCGCGGCAGATGAAAGGGACCTTTCCACATGCTTCCCTTGAGACTGGCGGATGGTGTACCATCCCGATGCAGGTAGCCGTACCATTCGCCATATTGCGGATCTGCAAAATGTTGAAAACTCCAGTTATGCACCTGGTGGTGACGTTCCAACCAGCGTGTTTCTCCCGTCATCTTCCAGGCCAGTAATGTGGCGATCACCGCTTCGTTATGCGGCCACCAGAATTTCATATCCTGCCAGTACTCCTGCACGGGAAGTCCGCGCACATCGCGAAAATAGAAAATTCCACCATACTGTGAGTCCCAGCCCTTCTGCCACATCCAGTCGAGGATGGTCAAACCAGCCTTCTGCATATCGACATCCTTGAGTAAGCGGGCCTCATGCAGGATAAACCACGCAGCTTCGATGGCATGGCCTGGATTGAGAATGCGCCCGTCAAAATGGTCGATCATCTTCCCATCAGGCGTCACCATTTCCAGCAATACCTGCCACTCATGATTCATGAACGAATGGCGTATCTCCGCAATCCATTCGGCAATCCACTGGCTACAGGTTTTTCCCCGCACCTCAACATCGCCGAGGTGCTCGCGCAACTCCTGAGCGGTGGCAATACCGATCATCATGGGACCAATACCCTTGGCAGGACGCGTGTGCGGATCCACCTTGGCGGGCATCTTGCCAGGCGTAAACGAATAGTCCAAATAGGTTGAAAAGTAGTCGATCGCCTCTTGTCGCGCCCGATCTTCTCCCGTCATGGCCGCATAAACCGCACAAGCAATCGCCGCAAAGGATTCGCTGTACACATAACGACGCATGCGCAGTGGCTTTCCCTCGCGCGTCACGGTAAAATACAGCTTGCCAGTCGCGGGCTCTGCGCCGTGTTGTCTTAAAAAACCAATACACGAAGCCGCCGCATCCAGCCATTCCTGCTGTATGCCAAAAGTCTTGCAGAGGATACCAAAGGTCCAGGCGGCGCGCCCCTGAAACCAGATTGATTTATCTGTATCCACAATGGAGCCGTCGCGATCCAACGCGGTCATGATCCCCCCGTGCTCACGGTCCATCCCGTGCCTAAGCCAGAACGGGATAACATCATTGAGCAGGGTATCTTTGTAAAACCCAGCCAGTTGACTCTCCGAAAAATAATGGATATCCAGCGTTTTCATGACGATACACGGCTGTACCAGGGTCTGATGGATCGGGTCAGGATCTCCTGATCGGCCCGCAGCGGATTCCATAGGATTTCCGCCAGAAGAACCACCGAGGATTGCAAGGTCTCTTCAAACATGCCGTCCTCCACCAATGCGGTCACCAGAATTTCCGGATTCACCTGCAGGATCTCGCGGAAAAAACGTGCCAGGTGCGGATATTGCTCATGCCAATAGGCATTGTAGGAATCCCAGTCATCCTGACGCAGGTTTGCCATTTCCCTCACCTGTAATGCATTCTGTTCTCCCAGAATAAAAGGACCGTGATTTTCAAATTCCTGTAGCCAGCGAATGCAGCTCCATCCCTTCGGCACCAGTGCAAACGGGACCCCGGGGCGCAACGCGGCAATCTTGCGCGAATACTCCAGCGTCTCCTCGTAACTCGCCGTCACCACCGGTTTCTGCGCAGGATAATAAGTGTAAGGAATCTGCCCTCCACAATCCTCCCAGGTGATTACCACACGCGGGTCCAGTGGCTTCAAATCCACATAATGCTCCTCTACCGATGTCGCATGCAGGCCAAACTGAATCTGCAGATCAGGGAATTCCTGCAACAGCACGGCCGCGGTCTCATTGACCAGCAAACAAGCCCAATGCGCCGTCGATTTTCCGTTGTGGATCAGATTGCGATGTTCGGTCAGGGTCTGGAAATAAATCCCGTCATGTTTGAGGTGAGCGTAGTGAGTCCGATAGTTTTCCACAACCTTGCCGCGGATGTATGCCCGATCCTCCTCTTTGGATAAATCAAGACTTCCCTCAAATCCCCACCCCCAATGAAATCCGAGAACCATGCAAATCTTCCGCGCATGTGCGTACTCAATGATTTCCTCAATATTAAGCGGCACCTGGTCGTTCCACAGCGTCAGAGTATTGAGCCTGAGGCGCACCATATTATCCAGATAGCGACGCCAGTCGCGAATCGGAAACCCCCAGGTCCACAAGCCGCGCTGCCGGATCAACGGAGCTTCACACACCGCAAACGGTTCGACCTCAGTCGCCAGCCAGTTCATGCGGGAGCGCTTGCCATCGTGCAAACTGCCGCCACCAAACAGACGCGCGGACGCTTCCTGAACACCGTAAAGGGTTCCCGCATCATCCGCGCCAGCTACCACCAGTAAACGTTTTGCCCGATCCCACGGCGCGGCCTGATAAACAATCGAATAGCCCTGCTCTCCTGTCGGCTCCTGGATGACGCCGTCCTTAATCCATACTGCAATCAGTGAATTGGACCGCGCCGTCCCCACTACCGCCAGATGCTCATACTCCTCAGGTTTGGCCCCCTCCGCTTGACGCACCTCCAACACATAAGGAGCATAGTATTGCAGGATTTTCTGCAAATCGATTACCGCAGTCTTTTCCACTCCTGTGAATGTTCCAAACAACAGCGTCCACCGGACGCCCTCATACGCACGCTTAAACTGCGAAACCACAGGTTTGTCTTGTTCTGGCATACGGCTATTCACCTGACATAGACGTGATTACAAAGGCAATACCAAAGATATCAAACGGCAGCGCTTATGACTCGTCGGAGTGTCATCCGTTCGGGGATATAGCGACCATTGTTGTAAAGAAAAGGTCGTGGCTCCTACAGTATGCCCTCATCCGCGAAAATTTGCGCCATCTGTGGTTCCTCTTCTCCGTGGCTTCGCATGAAATCCCGATACGAACAGTGACTGAAACTAGTACGGGGTATCCCAGTCCACCGGAAAGTCCTGCTCCAATGGATACAAGGGAACCTGCCGGTTCCGGTAGGCAAACCCCTGTAGATCGGCACAAGTCGATCCGGGAGTATTCACCTTGATAAAGGAAGAGACCTCACCGTCGAAGGCCACCAATGGCCCATTCACACCCTTGGCCACCAATACATCCATATCCTCCAGACGCACTCCGCAGTGATGCAACATGCCGATTCCACGCAATGTCGTGCGCAAGCCAGTCACCAGAATCGTCATCCTGCCATTATCATGTCTCAATAATGCGCTGGGTCCGATCTTGAACACTTTGTATCCACCATGACGAACCTTGGTTTCTTCAAATTGCTCTGCGGGCAAACCGATTACAGTACCGGAAAATGCGAATGGCGGGCCTTCCAGCTCCTGATTACCGTGTCCGCCGAGCGTACATTGCAGTCGGCTGCCAACGCCCTGCTGAATCGCCCGACGCGCAATTTCAGGATCGTACATGACACCGAATGAACGCAGCCCCTCCTGCTCTTCCAGTAACGGCAGCAGCCAGGTTCCTTCGCCCGAGCCTCCCCCGCCCACATTATCTCCCATATCGAGCAAACAGACGGGCTTCGGCATTTCCTGCAACCTCTGCATCGCTTCATGAGGAGAAACCAGGGATGGCAACAGCGCCTGCCGCTGGCTCCACATGGATTGTGCCAGACCGAGAGCAACCCGATTGGCCAGATCTTCGTCCCCATCTGTCACGACCTGAACGCCCGAGCGCATCCAATGGCTGTCGGCATACGGAAATCCCAACAATATACTCGCATCCAGCACCCCTGGAATCTGTTCGGCCAGCTCGCACTCACGGCACAATACTTCCAATGGGCCACCTTCGGTGTTCTGCTGTTCGATATTGATAATCATCGGACAGAATGCCGTCCGCTGCACCGGACTGGCCTCTCCATGCAATGTCTTTACCAGCAATTGAGCCGATTTGTAACCACGTTCATACGCATCCACATGCGGATTGGTTTTGAACGGCAGTAATACATCCGCTCCAGACAACAGGGAAGGCGCCACGATCGCATGGGGGTCGAGCGCACCGATCAGCGGGATCTTGCCCACCTTCTGCCGTAAACGCCGCAACCACTCACCATCCAGCTCCGGATAGTCCTCGCTGACCGCCGCACCGTGAGGAAACACAAACACCGCATCCAGCGGACCCGCGCGCTGCAACTCCTCTTCCACGATGGCCCATAACGTATCCAGTACACCAGCGGCGATCATCGGACCCGAAACCGCATTAGATGCAAACAGCGGCACCATCTCAATATCCTGCCGACTCAATGCATCAATCGCCCCCGACAGCGTATGTTTGCCTCCACGATAATGCTCCACCACCGCCTTTCCTCTAAAAAAAGTCTGCTCCCGAAAATGCTCCAAAACCGTACGTCCGGGAGCAAACGTGTTCGATTCATGAAACAGGGAAACGATTCCTACGCGATACACCTGGGTGCTTTTCATCAGAGGAACAGATTGTTTCAAAACCCACAGGCGGTCAACCCACATCAACATTAAGGGTAGTGGTACATTTCGCCTTGGAGGGATCCCGACTCGTCGGGGACCTTACCTATCCCCATCGGCGCACTGTAGGAGGGGCTTTATGCCCCGACAGTTTCCTTCTCACGACAAAGTCGGGACGTAAAGCCCCTCCTACATATCTTTATCTGTGTCAATCTGTGTTCATCTGCGGTTCCCTTCCCTTGGTGCCTTCGTCTCCCAGTGGTAAACACATGTTAGCCCAGCGTCGTCAGGATCAGGCCTGTGAAAATAAGCGCGATACCCGCGAT
>CAZYDZ010000154.1:3128-5544 GCA_964646535.1 uncultured Opitutaceae bacterium | reverse complement strand
ATTTGCGTGAGCGCGCCCGTTATATTCGGGTGACGACTGCGGGAATGCGGGAATCTGCGCCACATGATGTGGTGGAGATCAAAACCCAAAAAGACAACCAAGGATAAGAGAGCCGTTATGGCATTGACATCGTTTTGCAGCCAGATCCTGGCGGATACTGGAATTAGTATGGGTGATGAGGGGAAGGGCCGTCTGGTCTATGAACTCATCCAGGAATTGCAGGAGGTCACGGGTAAGTCCTCTCCAGTGCAAATGGTGATGAAGGTCAACGGCGGCGCCAACTCCGGCCACACGGCCGCTGGTCTCAAACTGAACCTGTTGCCTGCGGGAGTGGTGGCGAAGAGCGTTCCCTATCTCGGCATCGGCGCTGGTGTCGTCGCCGATCCGCGCAAATTCTGGTGGGAGGCTCATCCGCTGGAGCAGAAGGGTTATCAGGTATTGCAGCGTTTGCGCATTGATGAGCGCAGCCAGGTCAGCGATGTTTGTCACCGTCTATTGGATCTGGCATGGGAACATTACCGGGTCGAACAGCTTGCGGAACCTCCGCGCGGTTCCACGGGGCGTGGAATCACTCCGGCGTATTGTGATGAGGTGGGACAATGGCAGATCTACTATGCGGATTTCCTTGGAGACAAGGAGCTGTTTGCGCGTAAGTTAAGACAGCGTGCGGAGCGTGTCTGCCGTACCATACAATATGTCTGCATGGTGCCTGAGCCGACTTGGAATGGTTTCTTTGACCTGCTGAGCCAGGCGGAGGCGCGCGCCAATGTGGAGGCGTTGCAGGCGGGATTGCTCTGTCAGGAGGAGATTGATTTCACCTGTTTTCGGGGAAGTCAGCCGTTTAGCCTGAATACAGAGAAGTTGGTGGAAGTGTATTGGCAGGCCGGGCAGCGTTTGCGCACACAGATATGTGATGTGCGCGAGCTGGTGTTGGAAATCCTGGAGCGCGGGGAATATATTATCGGTGAGTTTGGGCAGTCGTTCTGGTTGGATAAACGACATGGCTTTGCGCCAAATGTGACGGCTTCCCACACCTACTCTCCTGAGTTTTTCCAGTCGGCGGGAATCCCTGTGCAGCCGATTCATACGGTGGGTGTGGCCAAGGCGTACGATACCAAGGTGGGAACCCATTTGTTTTTGACCCAGTTTCCGGAAAATCATTCGTTGGGAGAGCGGTTGAAGAAACTGGAATTTGGAACTTCAACAGGGCGCCAGCGCATGGTCGGCTGGTTTGATGCGGTGGAAAAAGGCGACGCCCTGCGTTTTGGCGGTTTTCAGGATGTCATGATCAACAAGCTCGATGCTCTAAGCTGGGGTGGCGAATGGAATGGCAAGCTGAAGATTTGTGTCGCTTACGAAGACGAAACTGGCGCTCGCCGCCTTGGGGTTCCTCGTGATGATCGTCTGCGTACCCGTCTCAAGCCGGTCTTTGAAGAGTATGAAGGATGGGCGGAAGATATTTCTGGTGTGCGTTCTTTTACGGACCTGCCAGTCAATGCGCAGGATTATGTAAAAGGCATGATGCACGCTATGTTGAACGTTGCCTATCGCGGCGCCGAATGGCCTGAGGATTTACCCAACCTGCGCTACATCGGCGTCGGTCCTGATCCGTCACAGATTATCAAGGACATCCCCTCCACACGAGAGCTACTGGGTTGAGAATTGAAAATTGGCAATGGTGCATGTAGGAGTGGCTGTACAGTGCGCCGTGCCTCAAACGTGAATTGGCAGGTCGCGGTGCAGCCGCTCCTACAGGGAAAACCAGCGATAGCCTCCAAAGAGCGTGTTATCTCATAGCACTCCTTCAGTGCGACTGACCGACCCACTCTTGCCACTGTTGTGTGGTGCGTATCCGTATGCCGTTGGCAAACAGGGGATCAAGCGCTCGCTGGTACTGTGGCTGTGCGAATCGTTCACATACCAGCACAACGCGCGCCCTGTGCTGGGGTGTGCGTACCAGCCTGCCCAGTGCCTGTTGTACCCTGCTGCACCCTGGTTCCAGATAGTAATGCAGGAAACCCGAACCTGGCTGTTGCATGTTTTGGTGCAGGGTGCGAGCCTCGCGTAGCACATTGACTTCAGGAAGAGCGGGGCTGACGACCATCGCACTGGAAACCCGTCCACCCAACAGGTCGATGCCTTCGCCTGCAAAACTCCCCATGATGAGAAATATGCCCCTGGCTGTCAGCAGTGAGATTTCCAGGAATTTTTTTTGTCCCAGTGCGTCAACACCCGTTGGCTGGCACACCACGGAGAACTCCGGGGCCAGTGCATTCACGTAGGTGAGCACCGATTCGGCATAACGGTATGAGGGGAAAAATGCGACAACGGGGTCCGTGTCTGTCTGGCAAAGATCTATAAAGGATTGTGCAATCGTTGCCATGCCCTCGGGACGGTTTTCGTAGCGTGTGTTGAC
>CAZYDZ010000154.1:0-3118 GCA_964646535.1 uncultured Opitutaceae bacterium | reverse complement strand
TCCAATGCGACCTGATAGGCTTCCTGCCGCCAAGGTAATTCCGCTTGCAGACAGGGAACGTTGGCGGCGATCGGAATGGTCTTGGGGAGAAATGCCGAGGCCAGATAAACGCGATGGTAGCGTTGTAATTCCTGAGAGAGCCATTCGTGGATTTGCAGCGGCGTACATTGTAGCGCGCCTTGGCTGGGGCTCCACCATACCCACTCCCATACGGACTTCCCGTTGTTGAGGGCGTTTGCGTGATCGCGCAATCGCCACAACATGTCCGCAAGCTCGGGATGTAATGAATCCCAATCCCAGTTTTCGTAGAGAGACCTCTGAGACAGTTCGAATAAGAGAGACTCTGCATGCTGGATCTTGTCAGGCTGTAACAATCTTTCGCCCGACAGTGAGTTGAGGAATATTGCCCATTGTTCCCACAGGGCAATGAAAGTGCGCGCTACGCCGGAGCTGCCAAGAATCGGCAACAGGGAGGAAATATCTGCCGCATTCCAGTTGATCGACCAGTGATCCAGTAGTCTGCTTTCCAGGTTGTGCGCCTCGTCTATGATCAGAACCGTGCGTTCAGGATCGAAGTCTGTTCTCAGGATTCGGTTGGAAGGGCGCCCGAGGAAATAGTTGTAGTCGGCTATCCATATCGGTGAGATGCCCGAGACCTTACGGGATAGCTCGTATGCGCAGTAGCCACCGGGAACAGCACTGTGCAGCCAGCCATCCAGGGGCACAGTGCCGTTTTCCAGTAAGTCGGGAAGATTGTGCAGCAGGGAGTCGAACGAGGGTAGATACTGCGAACATTGTAAGGTGTGGTGTTCGCAGTGCTCGTTGCGGGGACGTTGCATGTGCCAGAGCAATCCATGCTTGCCTTGTGTATCGGGTATTGCGCGTTGCAGACATTCGGCTGCCTGCCATTGCCCGCTGGAGCGGCCGGTCAAATAGAGAATGCGGTCTGCCTCCGATCGGCGCAAGTCTTCCAGGGCCCACTGCCAGAGAACTCCCGTTTTGCCTGATCCCGTGGGGGCTTCCAGTGCGAGGATGCTGGTATTATCATAGTGAGTGGCCCGCGCCTGCAGCAGGATGTCCTGCTCGGGACGCCATTGTGGATAAAGAGGAGAAAGGGATTCCCGTTTCCAGAACCAAAGATTCTTGCGTCGTGATTCCAGATAGATGGTCAGTCGCTCAATGGCTTGTTGCCATGTGGTGAGATCATCATCCTGCAGAAGAACAGATTGCTCCGTTCCTGTTTGGCGGTTGATGAAAAGCAGTGATGCCGACAGTGATTGCTCTGGTCGTAATAAGGATGAAAGTAGAAAAAAATAACAGCCTGCTTGAGAAAAATATTCTGGATAACGGAGGCGCAACCAGAACTCCGTGGCAGGCAAGGATTCTGATATTGTCTTGATTTCACACAGCTTCCAGTTGTTGGAAAAATGTATCCATTGATCAATACGTCCATCCAGTTGAAAGGTCCATCCCGCGTGAATGTGCTTTCCTGAAAGCCTGGTTTCAAAGGATGCGTCTTCTCCGTATTCGCCTGCAATCCGCTCCCTGAGCCGTTTGTGCCACTGTGTTCCTTCCTGCATGGCGTTTGAGGAAATCGAAGACGCTTCGTTTCTGCTGCGTGTGTCTCCAGTCCATGAGGACAATTCCACCACCGATAAAGAGATCGTTTTACTGTGCCAGTCCACGTTCATGGGCGAGTCGTCCGATCGTGCTGAATGAGCGGTTCAGGGACGTTTTCTTCATGTAATGTTTTTTGTTTAATTGCATTGACGAATTGTCCGAATCTGGAGAGTATTCAGTACGTACTGTCAAACATTTCATCATGGTAAAAAAGAAAGTCACTACAGCACCACTCACTTTTGACTTGGGTAAACGTCTCCAGAAAAAAGTGGAACTGTATCAGGCAAAGTCTGGGCTTCGTTTCAAAAGCGAGATTATTCGACAGGCTGTCTCGCAGTATGATTTCAACCAATTCGAAAATCAGAAACAGGATCATGCGCAGGTTTCTGTCCGCCTGCCTGAAGATCTGAAAGCCAAACTGATCCGTGTTGCCAAGAGCAAAAAGATCAGCGTCGGCAGATTAATCCGGGCGGCCGTTGAAAGTTTGCCGGATCAACCTGACTCACACTTCTCTCCTCAAAATACAAATACCATGCCAGCGAAAAAAAACACAGCTAAGAAGTCCGTAGCCAAGAAACCGGCTGCGAAAAAAGCGGTCAAGAAAGCCGCTGCTAAGAAGGTCGTTGCGAAAAAAGCTACAGCCAAGAAAGCTCCAGCCAAAAAGGCTGTGGCCAAGAAGGCTCCGGCGAAAAAAGCTGCTGCAAAGAAGTCCTCAGTGAAGAAGGCTGCAGCTAAGAAGCCCGCAACAAAGAAGGCACCTGCCAAGAAAAAAGTAGCAGCTAAGAAGGCACCTGCCAAAAAGGCACCTGCTAAGAAGGCTGTGAAGAAAGTTGCCAAGAAGGCCTCGGCCAAGAAGGGCAGCTGATATAACCAAACGTTCTTCTTTTTTAGAATACCCCGGGAGCCCCCGGGGTATTTTTTTGGAGAAACGGGGTCCGGTAAATCGGGCCATAAAGGTTAGTAGCCCTGCGCTTGCCCTGTAGGAGCGACTTTATGCCGCGACCAAGCCCGACACCATATTTAGGTTTCGGGTAAAGCCGCTCCTACAAGGCTAATCTTTGTGCTTTGTACCCCGATAAGAGTCTTCTTATCTCTCTTTCCTGATCTTTGGTGTTGAAAAAACGTCTAAAGTGAACACTTTTCAGAATTAGTCTTATGTCTGACCATTGTACTACGGATTCTTCTAAGAAATCATCTCTGGACGATCTGCTGCAGAAAAAGTTTCTGGCTGATCGCAAAATTTTCCTATGGGGAGAGGTGAATGATCATTCTGCCAGAAAGCTGACCGAAAAGCTGCTCTATCTGGAGGCTATTGATCCAGGCAAGGAGATTACATTTTACATCAATACACCTGGAGGCTCGATCACGGCGGGGATGGCGGTATATGATACCATCCAGTTGATCCGTTCTCCGGTTAAAGTGGTGGTTACGGGTATGGCTGCCAGCATGGGATCCATCCTGCTCTGTGCGGGAGCCAGGGGAAAGCGTTTCATCTATC